>USKN01000044.1 GCA_900555295.1 uncultured Eubacteriales bacterium | reverse complement strand
TATATTTTTTGTGAATATCACTGTCCCAAATTTTTAAATCCGCCATTATGCAGTCCAGCTTTTTAAAAACATTTTCGTTATATATAATAAGCGATGTTTCAATAGCCGTATTTATGCCTTTTTGGCGGCACATATCAATAAGCTCGTTTAAAAAATCTTTTTGCTGCATAGGCTCACCGCCCGAAAAGGTTACTCCGCCGTCGGTTTGGTAGTAATCGTAATCAAGCATTATTTCCGAAAACACTTCTTGGCTTGTCTTTTTTGCCGCAAATAACTTTAGCCCCCGTATAACAGCCTTTATCGCACATTTTGCAGCCTATACATTTTTCGGGGTAAAACATTGTTTCGGGTTCGCTTTTTATACATTCGGGATTATGGCACCAAATGCAGTTTAGCGGACAACCCTTAAAAAAAACGGTTGTCCGCAGTCCCGGACCGTCGTGTACCGAAGTACGCTGAATGTCCGCAATTATACCACTTAACATAAAACGGGTTCCTCTTTGCCGCTTTCCGACGACTTTGTAAGCGCATCAATAAGTGCCATAACTTTAACATTTGCGTCAAGTGTAAGCATAGGATGTATAGGTTCTCCCGTTTTAACGTGATTTGCATAATGCCACGGCATATTTTTATATTTATCTTCCAATTTAAATTCGGGGAGGGCTATTTCATCGCCAAACATATTATATGCTTTAACATTAGGTGAGTTTTCGGCACCGCCCGTACACGTTACCACACCATCGGTGCATATCATCATCGGACCCGACGGTATAACAACTCGCGGAGTTGTCCAGGTTCCTTCAACCACCGACATTTTACCGTCGTATTTTATAACGCCCGCAAAATTATCTTCGGTATCGCCAAAAGGTGTGTTAAGGTTAGCGCCAAATGAAATGGCACTCTTTTCGCCGCTTCCCAAAAACCATTCTGTAAAGAAACAGCCGTAGCAGCTTATATCGAGAAATACACCGCCACCGCAGTCTTTCATATGCCACCAGGTTTTTGAACGCTCCTCATCTGTCATACTGTCGGCATTTGCACTTACTCCTCTGTGTTTTGCGCCTTTTCCGAGAGGACCCGTATGGCCGTTTATGTATCTTAACTTAATGGGTTTGCCGGCAACGCCGTCATCTATTGCTTTTTTCATTTTGTGTACGTAATCGCGCCACATAACGGGCCAATTTACAACAGCCTCTATACCGCTTTTATCTACAGCAGACGCAATGCGTTTTGCTTCATCAAGGCTTACCGCAATCGGTTTTTCTATAGATACATTAATTTTACGTTTTGAACATTCTTCAACAACTTCGGGTTTTCTAAAGTTTTCGCAAAGAATAAATGCAATATCGGGCTTAACTTCATCAAGCATTTTTTTATAATCATCATACACATTGGCACAATAATTATCTTTAACATTTTTTAAATTCCAGCTTCTTGTGTAGCGCGCGTCTGTTATTTCCGGGATTTTGGCCGGCATATCGGCAATTGCCACAAGTTCAAAGTCGGGTTGTTCCGACATATATAATGCAATTTCGTTTACATGCATATGTGCAAATCCAATAATTACTGCCTTAATCATCAAATCTTACCTCTCTTCCTGTTTCTGCAGATTTATAAAATCCTTCAATTGCTTTGGTAACTTCTATGTTTTGATGTTTTTTTATAAGGTACTCTTCCTTGCCGTCGAGAGTGTTTATAATATTTCTGTACATATATCTGTGCTGTTCAAACGGAACACCTTTGTATGCGCCGTTATCAAACCATTTCATAGCACATTCCGTTTGGTATTTTCCAATGTTTTTGTAAAGTGTTTCGCCATTTACCGAGAGACCGCCTTTGTCGCCGCAAATAACCATATCAAGGTTTGTTGTGGGTAAGTTAATTGCCCACGAAAATTTAAAGTTTACGCTCATACCGTTATCAAGACGCATAAAGCCTGTTGCAAAGTCTTCAACGTTAAATTCGTGATAATCGTATTTTCTGGGTGTAAATGTTCCGCTGTATGCACCGCTTTCGGCAATGCTTAAAAGAATATCTTCGCCTTTGTTTGCAATTTTTGTGTATGTATTACCCGATACACTTACAACTTTGGGGTCATCGCATATCCACAAAAGTGAGTCTATAAGATGAACACCGAGGTCGCAGAACGGGCCTCCGAAGTTATGCTCTTTCATATGGAACATTCCCCAAGTGGGGATACCTATTCTGCGGATAAATTCTATATCCGAGAAGTATACGTCGCCGAGTTCGCCGTTCTCAACAAGATTTTTTGATTGCTGCATATAGTTTCTCCATCTCATACACTGACAGGGGAACAGCATTTTGCCGCAATCTTTTGCGGTTTGCCACATTTCTTCGGCATCTTTTACAGTAAGCGCCATAGGTTTTTCACACGCAACGTGAGCGCCTGCTTTAAGTGCCGCTATTGTCCATTGTTTGTGGTACATATTCGGTGTGCATACCGCTACAAAGTCGGGGTGAAGTTCGTCGAGCATTTTTTGCGGGTCTTTGTAATAATTTGGCACATTGTGTCTTTTTGCGGTTTCTGCCGCAACTTCTTCGCGAATATCCGCAACACCAACAACATCAACAATACCTTCTTCTCTTAAAATGTTAAGCGCGGGAAAGTGTGCCGAGTTGGCTATCATACCCGTACCTATTACTGCTACTCTTAATTTACTCATTTTTAAAATCTCCTTTTTATTTTAAACTCCTACCATATTTTTTTTACGGTTTCGGTGTTGCCGCTTTCGCACGCTCTTATTCCGCCGTCAAGTGCCGCCATTGCTCTTATGTTAAAGTCAACGGTTACCATTTCGTGGAGCGGTGTTCCTTTTTCAAGGTAATTCATAAGGTTAATCGATATATTGTTTGTTATTTCGCCAATTGTAAATTCCTGTGTGGGTTTAGGTGACGGCTGATACGGTTTTAAGTCCTTATATACCTTTACAACGGGGTTAAATCTGTCGGCAACAATAACTCCCTCCGTGCCGTAAATTACGGGGCCTGTTGCAATTTCGCCGTTGTTCATTGTAGACCACGAACCCTCAATAACAGATACGGCATTTTCGTATTCCAATGTAAATGTACTGTAATCTTCAACATCGGAGAACGGTAAAAAGAAGTTCTTTTTAACACCGCTTACTTTAAGCGGAATTTGTTCGTTCATAAACCAGGTTGAAAGGGCACAGCCGTAACCTGCATAGTCCATTATTGAACCGCCGCCGCGTTTTTTATCGTACCACCAAAGTTTTGATAATTCTTCGTTGGTGTATTCTCCGAGTTTGTACGGTCCTCTTGTTGACGGACTTCTGTATTGAAAACGCAACACCTTACCTACAATTCCGCTGTCGGCAAGTTCTTTTGCTTTGTTAAATGCCGGGAACCACGCAACGGGCCAATTTATTACAAGTGTTGCCGTGCTGCGTTTTGCGGCACGGTACATTCTTATACCGTCTTCAAGCGATGTTGCCATTGGTTTTTCAACAACGGTATGTATTCCGCGTGCAAGTGTTTCTTCGCATACTTCAGCGTGCTGTTTAATGTCCGTGCAAACAATTGCAATATCAATATTTTGGTCTAAAAGTTCTTTATAATCGTCATAGTATTTGAGTTTGTCCATTCCGTCCACATAAAAATTAAGTTTAAATTTAAATGCTCTCAATTCATCGGAACAGTCTTTTGTATCGGCATAACCCACCCATTCCAATTTGTCGCCAGCAAATTTGTTAAACTCACGGTAAAGCTGGCCTGCGTGTACGTGGTCCATACCTATAATTGCTATTCTGAAAGTTTTAGTGTCAGCCATTTTTATTATCCTCCAATATTAAAAAGTTGTTTCAAGGTCTATTGTTTTACCTGTTTTAATTGCTTCGGGTATTTTGCACATAATTTCAAGTACGTGTCTTGCGTGTTCCGGGCTTAAAACAGGTTTTGTATCATTTTCTATCGATTCAATAATATCGCGCAGACAGCAGCATTGACTTATAAGTTTTTTTGGAGGTTTAACCCATCCCTGCGGTGTTACCCAACCGCGTATTCCACGTTCGGGTGCGTCAATATATACATCGGGAATTGGATTTGTCATATACGGCTTCACAAATGAAATTGTACCGTTTTCACCAAATATTTCAAGCTGCGGAGCACGTGTTGCTTTTTCCGAAAAGCCTGTGTCAACAAGTGCCATTTTACCTTCGCCGTAATCAAGAGTTATTATGTATTGATCGGGTATTTTATTTGACTTAATTTTTTTGCCGTCATATGCTCCCGAACGAACTTCACGCTCCGGTGTGGTTACCTTTGCCATACACGCAATTTTTTTTGCGGGTCCGAATAATGTTGTAATTATTTGCAGACCGTGTACTCCCATATCTACAAGCGCGCCTGCTCCCTCGTCAAAAAACCAGGACGGATCCGCGTCACGGTATTGAAAATATTCCGGACCGCCGTGAGTCATATTGCATTTGGCATAATACGGATTGCCTATTGTTCCGTCTTTCATCATTTGTTTTGCAATGTTTATATCAAAACGCATTGGGTGAATGGGAACACATACAAATTTAACATTGTTTTTCTTTGCAAGTTCAATTTGCTCCGTAAGCATATCAACATTGGGAGCGGCAGGTTTTTGTGTAATAAGATGTTTGCCTGCACCGAGAATTGCCATATTTACTTCGTGGTGAGCCTGAATTGACGTTGCGTCGATTGCAATATCAAAATCACATTTTTCAATGAGCTCGTAAACGGTTTCATAACTGTTTGGAATATTGTAATCCCGGCACGCTTTATCCGCACGTTCTTTTACAATATCAACCGCTGCAACGCATACTGCGTTTGCCTCTTTGGTAATGTTTGGCAAGTACTGTGAGTTTGCAAACATACCGCAGCCTATAACCGCTACTTTCCATACTTTTTTGTTCATTATTATACACCCCGTTTAAAAATAATAAAAAGTTTTAATTTTACTATTTACATTTTAATATTTTTGTGTATAATAGTAAATAGATTATTTTAACAGTATGGTGGACAATTTTAACATTTGGGGGTGAGCGCAATGATTTATTGGTTTGATATGGACAGTATTCCGTCAATTACGCATATATATAAGATATCGCGCAAAACGGTTTGGCAGGTTACCGACCCTTACAATATATTGGTTACCGTTACCGACGGCAGCTGCATATTTTACATAAACAACCGTGAATACACGGTAAATGCGGGAGAAAGCTTTTTTATTCCGCACGATGTAAATTATACAAGAAAACCGTGCGACAATAAAATGTGTACTTTTTACTATATGCATTTCAGTATGGAAACTCAAATGCATGAATGTAATTACAGCGAGGCAAACGAGCAGCTTAACAAGGTTAGAAATATTAACTCAACCGCGTCAAACAACGAATTTTATCATAACAGCAAAAACTGTATTTTTATTGCAAACAAAACAAAGTATGCGGATTTTGAAAAGGTTATTGATTTGTTGGAAAAAATACGTACCGAGCTTTTAAAAAATCATTTTGAAAGCCGAATACGTGCGTCTTTGTATTTGGGTGAAATATTAACATATACCACAAGAGAGGCAAGACGTATTATAGCCGATAAAAACGACGTAAATATGAGCGGTGCGGTAAATCCCAAACTTAAAAAAGCCCTTGAATACATACGTCTTAATTATGCAAACAAAATCACTCTTGACGATATATGTAACCACGCCAATGTATCGGCTCAACATCTTATAAGGTGCTTTAAAAACGATTTAAACAAAACGCCTATTGAGTATATAAACGAATACAGGCTAAACCGCGCAAAAGAATATTTTTTAAGCTTTCCTTCATTAAGTGTTAAAGAAGTAGCAAACGAGCTCGGATTTGACGACTCGCATTATTTTTCGCGCTTGTTTGCCAAAATGAATAACGGAGAAACTCCCACTCAATTCAGATACAGGGTTACGCATTTTAAAAACAGTGAGGAGTGATGCTAATTTATGTTGTATAAAGAAATTATTTGCGGTATCCGTTAAATAATCGTTATACACATTTATATGTCATCATACGATTTTTTATATTTATAAGGTGTAATGCCTTTTGTTTTTTTAAAGACCGCCGCAAAATATGCGCTGTCGTTAAATCCGCATTTTGCGGCAATTTCGGTTACCGAAAGTTTTTGGATTTCAAGCATTTTTTGCGCGTTCATAATGCGTACGTACGTTATATATTCGTTAAGTCCCATACCCGATATATCTTTAAATTTGCGCGACAGATGGCTTTCGCTTACCGCAAAAATTTTGCTTAAAACATTAAGCGATAAATCACCGCCGTAGTTTTGCCGTATATATTCCGAAATATTATCAACCATTGTATCGGCGTCTTTAAGCGATGGGTTATAATCCTGTTTAAGTCTTGAAAGCAATGTAAGCAATTCGATGATATAAAGCTTTTTCATAATATCGGAATGTTTTTTGGGATGCGTACATTCTTTTTCAAGTTTTTTTAATATTTCCTCGGCTTTATACCTTTTGTTTTCGGGGATATATATTTGCTTTTCGGCACACAGTTCATCTATGATTGGCTGTGTGTAATTATCAAAAATACCGGGATTTATGCTTACAAGTATCCTTTCGTTATATGTACATTCTTCACTGTCTGTTTTATGAAACATTTGTTTTGGAACCATAATAAAATTTCCTTTTTCAACAAGAAATATTTCATCGCCGATAAAGTATTTTGTTTTTCCCTCAATTAAATAATAAAGCTCATAGTCGTTATGAAAATGAACTCCCGTAAATTTTCGCCTGTTTGTTACTTTATCGTGTGAAAATTCAGGATTTGCATATGTTTGGCTGCCCACTTTAACCACCTCATATAAATAATATCATAAAATATTAAAAAAATCAAACAATATTTTTGTTTTTTTCATTATAAAAAACAATAATATTATAGTTTATACAATATTTTTGATGTATACTAAAGGCAATAAATGTAGTTAATATTATATTACGGGAGGAAAATATAAATGTTTAATAAACCTGAAAGATGCGAAAAGATTATTCAATTTGGAGAGGGCGGATTTTTAAGAGGATTTGTTGATTGGATTGTTCAGCTTACAGACGAAAACACAGATTTTAACGCCGGTGTTGTTGTTGTACAGCCGATTGAAAAAGGAATGTGCAAACAGCTTGAAAAACAAAATTGCGTATATACTCACATTATGCGCGGATTAAAAAACGGCAAACCCTGCGAAGAACGAAAAATAATAGATTGTATTTCAAGAACGGTTGAGCCGTATGAAGATTTTAACGAATACTTAAAGCTTGCCGAAAACGATAATTTCAGATTTGTTGTATCAAACACCACAGAGTCGGGTATAGCATTTAATGAAAACGATAAACCTTGTAACGCACCTAACGTAACTTTTCCCGCAAAGGTAACATTATTGCTTGAAAAACGTTTTAAACTCGGCAAAAAAGGTTTTATATTTATGCCGTGCGAGCTTATAGAAAAAAACGGAGCAACACTTAAAAAATACATTAAACAGTATGCCGAAATGTGGAACTTGGGAGATGACTTTGAAAAGTGGCTCGATAATGAAAATATTTTCTGCAACACACTTGTAGACAGAATTGTAACAGGTTATCCGCGCGGGGAAAAATTTGATTTGGGATACGAAGATAATATGCTTAACACAAGCGAACTTTTCCACCTTTGGGTTATAGAGGGACCTGAAAGTATTAAAAACGAATTTCCGTTTGATAAAGCAGGGCTTAATATTATTGTAACCGACAATCTTGAACGCTACCGTACAAGAAAGGTTAGAATACTCAACGGCGCGCATACATCTATGATTCCTTATGCAATGCTTGAAGGTATTGAAACCGTGGGAGATTGTATGAATAGCGAAAAAATGAGTTCGTTTGTAAAAAAATGTGTGTATGATGAAATTATTCCCACGCTCGATTTGCCCGAAAAAGAACTTACGGATTATGCCGACAATGTGTTTGAACGTTTTATGAATCCTTATATAAAACATATGTGCGCTTCCATATCGCTTAATTCGGTAAGCAAATTTAAAGTGCGTGTTTTGCCGTCTTTAACAGAGTACATATCACGCTACGGCAAATTGCCCGAACATCTTATTTTTTCGTTTGCAAAGCTTATAGAGTTTTACAAAACCGATATGCCCAACGACGACAAAGACGTGATGGATTTTATGAAAAAATCTGATGTAAAAACAATTCTTGCAAACAAAAAACTGTGGGGCGAAGATTTATCTTACTTGGCGGACGCGGTAGAAAATGCCGTAAAATAAGGAGAATATAAAATGATTATTAATGAATTGGATAATGTTGGCGTAAACCTTGAAACCGGTCACAAATACGCTCTCTGCGATATTGCGGAGGGACAAAACATAATTAAATACGGTAATCCCATAGGACACGCCGTGTGCAATATAAAAAAAGGAGAACACGTTCATTCGCACAATATGAAAACCAATTTAAGCGGAACGGTAAATTATGAATATAAACCGGAGTACACACCGCTAAAGCGCGAAAAGAGCGATAAATACTTTATGGGGTATAACCGCGGCGACGGCAGTGTGGGAATACGCAATGATATATGGATTGTAAATACCGTGGGATGCGTAAACAAAACCGCACAGCGCCTTTCGGAAATGACGGGTGCAAAGTGCTTTACTCACCCGTTTGGCTGTTCACAGCTTGGCGATGACGCAAAAACAACCCAATTAATATTAAAAGGACTTGTAAACCACCCAAACGCAGGCGGTGTTCTTGTGCTGGGACTCGGCTGTGAAAATAACAATATAGGTGAATTTAAAAAAGTACTCTGCAATTACAATCCCGACAGGGTAAAATTTTTAAATGCGCAGGATTGTGAAGATGAAATAAGCGAGGGTATAAAAATAATAAACGAACTCAGAAGTTATGCCGATACATTTAGACGTGAGCCTATTAATATATCCAAACTAAAAGTAGGACTCAAATGCGGCGGAAGTGACGGCTTGAGCGGAATTACCGCAAATCCGCTTGTAGGTAAACTCTCGGATAAGGTTATATCATACGGCGGTGCGTGTGTTTTAACCGAAGTACCCGAAATGTTCGGCGCGGAACATTTGCTTATGAAACGCTGCCCTACAAAAGAAATGTTTAATAAAACGGTAAACCTTATAAACGGTTTTAAGGATTATTTTACACGTCATAATCAGGTTATATACGAAAATCCGTCACCCGGCAACAAAGCGGGCGGTATAACAACACTTGAGGAAAAATCTCTCGGCTGTATTCAAAAAGGCGGTATGGGCGAAATTGCAGACGTACTCGATTACGGTGATTTTGTTACCGAAAACGGACTTTCGCTTTTAAACGGCCCCGGTAACGATATAACCGCCGTTACAAATTTAACAGCGTCGGGAGTGCATATTATTCTATTTACAACCGGCAGAGGCACACCTCTCGGAGGTCCTGTTCCTACGCTTAAAATAGCAACAAACAAAAATCTTGCCGAAAAAAAGAAAAATTGGATAGATTTTGACGCGTCGCCCATTGCGGACGGTGTTGGATTTGATGTAATGACAGATAAGCTTTTGGATCTTATTTTAAATGTTTCGTCCGGTGAGAAAACCTTAAACGAGATTAACGACTACAGCGAGATATCTATATTTAAAGACGGTATTGTGTTGTAAAAAAGCAATTTGTGCTATGTACAAATTATTTGTTGTATGATACAATGTTTATAAAGTTACGCAAAAAAAGATTTCATATATTACGGAGAGTGAATTAAAATGGGTATTATTAACGAAAATTTTATGCTTACAAGCAAAACCGCAAAACATTTGTTTTATAATTACGCGGCAGATTTGCCTATAATTGACTATCATTGTCATCTTGTTCCCGAAATGATAGCAAACAACCATAAATTTAAAGATACATACGAGCTTTTTTTGGGTGGCGACCATTATAAATGGCGTCAAATGAGATCGTTCGGTATTGATGAAAATATGATTACGGGTGATGCCGACGGATATGAAAAATGGCTTGGCTTTGCATCGGTTATGCCGTATTTAATAGGCAATCCGCTGTATCATTGGACAGCGCTTGAACTTAAAAGATATTTTGATATTGACGAACCTTTAACGGAGCAAAGCGCAAAAGCTATTTGGGACGCGTGCAACGAAAAATTAAAAGGCGACGATTTCAGCGGAAAAGCGCTTATTGAAAAATCAAATGTAGAAGTTATATGTACAACCGATGACCCTGCCGACGATTTAAGATATCACAAAAAACTTAAAGAAGACGGATTTAAAACCAAAGTACTTCCGACTTTCAGACCCGATAAAGCCGTAAATATAGATAAAGACGGTTTTTGCGAATATATTAATGCAAACGGCATAAAGGGGTATGACGCACTCATAAAATGGCTTAAAGACGCAATTGCACGTTTTCACGATATGGGATGCCGCCTTTCGGATCACGCTATGGAATATATTCCGTTTGAAACGGGAGATGCAAAAACTGTATTTGACAAAAAAATGTCGGGTGCTGATTTAACAATGCACGAAACCGATGTATTTAAAACGGCGGTTCTTAAAGAATGTGCGGCAGAGTATACACGCCTCGGCTGGGCAATGCAGCTTCATATAGGCGCATTGAGAAACAACAACAGTATAATGTTTAACAAACTCGGCCCCGATACGGGATTTGACTCTATTAACGATTTGTGTATTGCCGAAAAGCTCTCAAGGTTTATGGATTATTTAAACAGCGACGGAATACTTCCGAAAACCATTCTTTATACTCTTAATCCAAAAGATAATTACGTACTCGGCACAATGCTCGGCAATTTTCAGGCGGGTCCGTTTAAAAGTAAAATTCAGTTTGGCTCGGGCTGGTGGTTTAACGATAACCGCGATGGAATGCAGCAGCAAATGTGCGCCCTTGCAAATCTTGGCATTTTGGGTAAATTTGTGGGTATGCTTACCGATTCGAGAAGTTTTGTATCGTATCCGCGCCACGAATACTTCAGACGTATTATGTGTTCGCTTATAGGCGGATGGGTTGAAGCAGGCGAATATCCCGATGACAGCACATATCTTAAAAAGATTGTAAAAGGCATAAGCTATAAAAATGCTAAAGAATATTTTGGTTTTTAAAGTAAAATTTTGTAAATAAAAAACATTTTTAACAAAATTTTTAATATTATTTGTTTATTA
>USKN01000043.1 GCA_900555295.1 uncultured Eubacteriales bacterium | reverse complement strand
GTAATTAAACTAACTTTCCTTGCTTCGGAAAGCAAGCGCTTGCACGGCACTATGCCGTCCGGAACGGAGAAACCGTTCGAAAGTTTGTCCATATCCCGGAAAACACACTCTGTGTCAACGATTTTTTCAATCTTTCTTTTGGTTATATTTCTAAAATCCTTCTCTATGTCTTTCCTTATTATGAATACCACTTTGTTAAAGCCTGCCTTAACGGCATCGTAAACCGAGAAATCAAGGATTACCTCACCGTCGGGGCCAATGGGCTCAATCTGCTTTAGTCCGTCGAAGCAACTGCCCATTCCTGCCGTCATTACAACAAGCGTTGTGTCTTTTTCATATAAGATGACTCCTTTCATGAGAAACCTTCCTTAAATATCAAGCAAATACATTATAGTACATATATTTATTTTTGTATTTGCACAAAAGTTGTTTAGGTTTGTGTTTTTGAACATTTTTACACAAGCATTGCCGCTCCGACATACCGGCATCGCTTTTGAGCGACGAAATTTTAACGGGGTATAAATATCTCAATATTTCATTCAGTTACTGTCTTTTTTTATTGAGAATGTTTTATTATTGTAATCCACCGTAACCTCACTTCCGTCGGAGTACGTCGTGCGGTAACGGTTTTCACCTATCTTCTCATGCTTATCCATAAATTCATATTGCAGATAACTCATCTCGTTATAAATATTCACAGTCTTAAGTGTCGCTTCCACTCCCGATTTTACGGCCTCCTCGGTATCCATTCTGAAATCCGTATCTCCCATCCAATCGGTGCCGTCGGAAACAAATTTTGAATAGTAATAAATTACCGGTCTGCCTCCAAGCTCTATCAATCTCAGCAGTGCGTCGGGATTACGGTTTAGAGCGGCGTTAACGGTACCGGCATACGGATTGCTTAAAACAATACCATGGTATACTATGTGCCAAAACGGAACATATTCCGAAAACAATTCACATTCTTCGTTTTTTCTGTTTAAACCGTTGTCCATAGTGCTGTACAGTATAAAGTCGCATTTTTTCATACTGTGTTCCATGCCTAATTCACACCCTACCGTACCGAAAAGCTCTCTTGAATATTCAAAAAGCTTATCGAAGTATTCACAAGCCTCTTTCCTGTTTACCGGATGTGCGGCATTATAGCAATATCTCGGAGGTGTTGCCGTTATAACGTCTATATACTGCGCTCCGTAAAATCCCAGCTCTGCAACCGGCGGAAATGTTTCATACGCAAGTTCCAACGATTTTTTTGGGCATACATTGTAGGTTCTTCCTCCTCCCCATCTTTCAGCTTCTATACTCAGCGAGCCGTCCTTTTTACGAGCTACAAAATCCCAATCAAAGTTTTCCGCCAAGGTATAAGAATCGGTGCTGTTTGTGTGAGGAGCAATAGTATAACCCAATTCTTTTGCCGTCTTTATAAGCGACAATAAATCGTCTTTGCCGCCGAGAGTCTCCTCCGGAGGCAATATCTGCGGCCATCTGCCGTCGTGTCCGCCCTTGTTCCAGCCCACAAGACAAAATTCCGCTTTTTCTATGCCGGCTTTCTTGTATTCTCTCATCAAATCCTCAACCTGTTTGAAGCTACAAGCAACATGAACGGGCGGTTCGTTTTCTTCAGTCTGTTCAAGAATTGTACACGGAACTGGTTTCCATCCCATTCTCACTCTTACACAAACCGATTCCGCCGCATATTTTAAGCTTTCATTCTGCCTGTCCTTTATACTCACAAATCCGTTTTGCAAAACATATTTTCTGTATTCTCGTCCCATTGCACTGTAGGATATATCTCCCTCAAGCTCATGGATTTCCAATTTTATATCTTCATATAATTCTTCTTCATCAACTTCAAATCTGTAATAGAATTTATATTCATTGTTCTCTACACAAATACGCTGATTTGAAATCTCTCTCATTCCCGAAGCTATGGCAATATATGCTTTATTATTATGATTTATTCCCAATACATACATATGTGGATCATAGTTTATGTATTCGTCATCCGAGCGCTCCGTAAAATATCCGATTGCACAATCGTGCATCTTCGCTCTCCACCAGCCTCCGGGGCAAAGGAAAAATCCCGTATCTCCGGCATTAATTTCGGTTTCGTTTACCAAGACATCAACATACTTTACTTTAGTGAAATCAAGAGTTTCACGCTCGATAACCGCATACCTTACCCTTTCTTTTTTTTCTGTTTTCGGATTTATTTCCCTTACCGAACCATCCGAGAATTTAACAGTAGCTTCAAACATAAAATTACCTCCTCTGTTTTTTCATTTAGTTATATAATTCAAATCACGTTATTTCGCTTTCTGAGACTTGTTTCTGAAAATCGCAACAACAACAGCCAAAAATGCTAACGTTTCGGCTATCAATCCCATATAAGAACCTACAAAAATATCATATGTAAACATCATAACATTATTTGTAATGCCTATCACCCTTGCAACCTTTACACTTTTTTGTTTAAATGAAATTGTTGCAAGTGTAGATGTCATGGCAGGAAGTATGCTGAAATATCCCTTCCATGTCAGAATTGCCGATATAATATTAAAGGCGATGAAAATCCACAGCCATATCCGACTTTTAAAAATTTTCTTGTCATCGTTTATAAACACGCATTCTCGTACAAGGCATATTGCATTGACGGCGAAGGCAGATGTTGCTCCCAACAACAAATAATGCATCGCCCACAAAACATTCATAACCATCTTTGTTTTCAGCACTTTTTTCATGCTGTTAAACTGGTACAGCATAATAAATGCTGCTATGCCCGCCACACCGAATATCTGTGCAATAATAGAGTTTGTAATCATTTCGCATTCCTTTCTTGAACTGCTTTTATTTTTTTCTTGATTTTATCACACGATTATGATATAATCAAGAATAAAAAAGAACAAGTGTTTTGTAAAAACAAACATTTAAGGAGAACATAAATGGAGCTTCAAGATATAAATCCGTATTTAAGATTTGTGCAAATAATAAGCTATAACCCCACGAATGAATATTTCCGAGCAGTGGATTATCACTTTTACTTTATGATTTCAGATTATTGCACATTGAAGATTGACAAGACCGAGCATACTTTGCAATATGGCTCTGTTGTAATAATTCCACCTGGAATGAGATATAAGTTTGACGCTCCGAGCAAGTTTGAAATCGTGAGTATAAATTTTGATTATACCCAAAACCAATCTCTGCAAGTAAAAGAAGTTCATCCTATGAGAGCAGATGAATTTGACACAAATTCTATTATAGAAAAGGTATATTTTACGGATTATCATTTCTTGAACGAGCCCACAGTGATTACACACATGGGTTATTTATCTGAGCCTATAAACTCGATTATTGACGAATTTACATACAAAAAACAATTGTATAGGTCCGCCGCTTCATCCATTTTTAAAAATGTGATTATCAATGTTGCAAGAAACAGCATTTGCGATACAAAAGGCTCTGATATAATAGACAAAATACTTAATTTCATCCACTGTAACTACTCGGCAAATATAGATAATAATATGCTTTCTAATATAGCAGGCTACCATCCGTATCACCTCAATCGCCTTATGAAGCAAGCGACAGGAACTACCCTGCGGCAGTATCTTATAAGCTATAGAATGGAGACTGCAAAGGATTATCTCAGAAATACAAATCATCCGATATCAAAGATTGCTGAGATGTGCGGATATAATAACCTCTGTAATTTCTCATCTGACTTCAAGAAAAGAACAGGTCTTACTCCCGGTGACTACCGTATTGAGACACAGCATTCGCTGTAACATTGCAGTCTCAGTTCCATCACTTTTATGTTGTTTTTTTACATCACAGACGGTAACAGATAAAACAGACATTATAATCTATTATATCCGCAACCCGTCAACATCTGCACTCCGGAATGAAACATAATTTTCATTGCCTGTCAGCACTCAAAAATCTATCAACAACAAGCTGTCTGCCCTCCGGCATTTCCTGAGCCTTGACAAGACCTACCCAGCTTTTGGTAAGCCGCTTTGCCCATCGGTCAGCTGAGCTATTTCCGCTGCAATATTTCGGAGCAGAATTGAGTATCAGTATTGTTCTCTCATTCTCAAAATTATTATCAAGTGCTTCAAACATATCATCCCGGCTTAGCAAATGCTCATTTTCCACTCTGTCCTCCAATACTCCGAACGAATCGGCTACAACCGCAAGTCCCGCTCCGTCTATGCCGACTGTGAACAGTTCCGCGCATTGTGATATGTCCTCGCCCTTTTCGATACTGTCCTTCATCATGCGGTTCATAACAAGCTCCGGAGTCACTTCCCACTGATGGTCAAGGTGAAGATTTATTCCTGCCGCAGTGACCTCTATAGCCTTTTTAAGATGTGCCTCGTACAGATCGAACAGTCTTTCAGTGCTGCGTCGCTCCTCTTTTCTTAAATCTTTTAACGTCTCTTCCATGGCCTTGGCAATATTGATTTTAACGATATCGTTCATAGGAAATTCCTTGCCCGGCACACACATCCAGTTGCAGCCTACCGCTATTCTTTCTCTTGCCGTTTTCTTGTCTATGCCGTTTCTCATATATCCCTCTGCCAAAGACTTGTCATTACAGAACCTCGGCCATGCGTTCTTGTTCTTAATGAGATAATTTACACCCCTTTTTGCACATTCCGAAACCACTTCAGGCTTCTGACCGTTCTCAGTAAGAATAAACGCAATATCCGGCTTAACCTCGTCAAGCATTTTTCTGTAATCATCATATATATTTGAACAATAATTCTCACGCACATTCTGCAAATTCCATGCCGGGGTATATCGTTTCGGGGCAATCGTTTCCGTCTGTGACGGAACGTCTGCCGCCGCACAAAGCTCCATACCCTCCGCATCATTTATATACAGTGCAATTTCGTTGACATGCATATGTGAAAATCCTATTATTACCGCTTTTATTGCCATTGTAAAAACCTCCTGCTTTACACGCATATTTTATCCATATGTTCACTGCGTATATTTTCAAACGAATATCCTGACAGAGCCTTTAGTGTCGCCGCCTGAAACGGCGAAAGATTGCCGCCGTGGTTTTTGTCTCTTTTCTTAAAAAGCGAGCCCACCGTGCCTTTGAGCATAAAACCAAAATGCCCAACCTGAATAAGGCCTGTGCGAATGCTCAAAAATATCCCCGTTCCCACAAGGAGTTCAAGCATTATCGGTCCCCATGCAAAGGCGTTTGCCGAATTGTTTATTTTCTCAATTTCTACAATTAAATTATCCAATATTTTTCCCTCCAACAAACAAAAAACCGTTTCGATTTTATCACAAAATTTTACTTTGTGAAATTCAAAACGGTATTTTTTGGAAACTGTGACAATTATTTTTTTATATTTTACAAACTGAGTTTCTCGACAATTTTCCTGTTTACGCTCTCACGCAAATTTACAAGATATTCGGCATCAAGAGGATATTCTGTTAAAGTAACATCGCCTATGAGATCCAAAACGGTCTGCCTGTCGGTTAAGCTCTCCAAGAATTTGAGCGCACGCATATCCCTTAGTCCGTCCGCAAAGACCTCGGCACGCAGCGACAGGAGCGGCCCGTCCTCACCGGGGTAAACGCTGTAAGCGTCGCCGGAGGGGAAAGCCATACAGGCGTCAGTCACCATAAAGGGGTTTATCTTGCCGTGCGAGAACTGATTGTTATAGAAATTGTAACCCCAATGCAAAAATCCGTCTATCTCATATTTATAAAACTGCACTCCGGCTATTCTGTTCCTTGACGACGGCATTGAGAAAAAGCGATTTGTAACCTTATTAGTCTGACCGCAGCAATAGTACGTCCACATTTCCGAAGGACGTTTTTCAAAGAAAGGCTCTATGCGGTTGATTGCCGGCACGGGAACTTCGGCAAGACCCTGCTCGTAGAAATCATAGTGCGAAAGTGCGTCCAAAACGGGGAAATCGCCGAGCAGATCGGCAACCATTTCCCTTGCCGCCTTATAGCTTTCAAGATGCTGCTCGCCCGGCTCGTCGGATATGTGGAAATACGTATTTTTGTCCACGCCCAAATCCTTTAAAACCTTTGAAAGCTGCGGTATCAGCTGCTCTAAAAAACGTCTGTATTCGCCGTCTGCAAGGTTTGTTTCCCAGCCGAAAATTTTAACCTTTTCGCCGTTTACGTCGGCAACGATTTTCGGTGCGTGCTCTGCACCCCACTGCGTAAACAGATGAGCCATTTCAAAATATTGTATGCCGCATTTTTTGCAAATATTAATCCAGCGCTCAAGTTTGTCAAAGCCGAACTCGTATTTTTCGCCGTCTTTTTTAACGTCTATCAGCTGAACCGTCGTTCTCTCGCCACCGACAGCGGTGTCAAGCGGGGGAGTAAATATCGGCGTAAGAATCATATTAATGCCCGTATATGCCGCAGTTTTAATAAACTTTTCGGTCATAGACCAAAACTTTTCCGAGAAAACTTCAAATCCGTAATAGTCGGCAATGCAGTCTGCGTGAAACCACTGGGTGTACTTAAAAGGATATTTGGGCAAAATGCAGTCTAATATTTCAAGACGCAGCGTAACGCTTTTTTCGTTGCCGTCGCATTTTACGGTGACGGTGATGTTATGCTCTCCGCTCTCTGCATTCTCCGGTACGTCAACGGTAATCCACAGCGATCTTTTAAATCCGTCGATAATTTTTATGTAATTATCCTTTGGCGTATCCAAAAGGTCGGGAAAAAGTCCCGGCTCTTTTGTTATGTAACCGTGGCTGTCCGCACTCGGAAAAACGGGATAACACGACGGGAGGTTTTCCACTTTGTATACGTTAATATACCCGCTTATGTCCGAGGAAACCTCAAACGTTGCGTCAGTCGGACCTATTGTGTCGGTGACGGTGTATGCAATTTGATACGAATATCTGTCGCCTTTCATAACGGTTGCCTCTGTTACGGGCGTTAGCGGCGAATGCGGTTTTAAAAAAACTTTGTCAAGGCTTGAAACCTGTTCGAGTGATAATTTGGTCATAATAATTTTCCTTTCCATTTTTAAATCATATTTTAAATCATAGTGCGCAAAACAACGCACTCCCCTACAATACCTTTGCCAATTAGCATATTGTAATTAAACTAACTTTCCTTGCTTCGGAAAGCAAGCGCTTGCACGGCACTATGCAGTCCGGAACGGAGAAACCTTCCTTAAATATCAAGCAAATACATTATAGTACACATATTTCTTTTTGTATTTGCACAAAAGTTGTTTAGGTTTGTATTTTTGCACATTTTTACACAAGCATTGCCGCTCCGACATACCGGCATCGCTTTTGCACTCCTTACAAGTGCGCTCACCGATGCTTATTGCTCCCGGTAGCCGCAGTGACGCAAGCTGCATAATCTTATCTATTACCTCCCCCGAATCTGTATCCGGCTTTTGTATTAGTTCATTCATTTCATATTTCAACAAGCTGCATCTTACGCTGCTTGACTCAGGTTACGCAAAAGTGAACTCCGAATGGACGACCTGTGACTATAAATACCCGTGCACCTCGCCTTTTTCACGGCTTTACTATATCGAAAGCGGTGAGGGCTTTATACACTTTAATAACGAAAAAATACATCTCGTTCCCGGATATATGTATCTGATGCCTATTTACTTACCCATCCATTTGGAATGTCCATTTTCAATGACACAGCTTTATTTTCATATAACAAGCACACAAAACGATGATCTGGACTTGTTTGAGAAATGCGATGATGTTTACTTTGCAAAAACAAGCTTAAATCATATAAAAAAATTAAAAAAGGCTTACTTTTGCGGAAATTATGCGGATATTTTTACTCTGCAAAACAGCATTTCCTACGACATTCAAACACTCATAAAAGGAAGCGGCGTTCTTGAACAAAAGCCTACCGAGTATTCATCGATAGTAAAATCGGCGATACATTTCATCAATAAAAATTTATACATTACACTTACCGTTTCAGAGGTGGCGCAAGCACTTAACGTTTCAAATTATACGCTCTCGTCACTTTTTAAAAAAGAGATGAAAAAGACGGTAGGACAATATATAGACGAAAGAGTAATGCAAAAAGCTCTTGAGCTTATGCTCTACAACAGCGAGATGAGCATCAACGATATAAGCTCTGAGCTGGGTTTTTGCGACCAGTTTTACTTTTCAAAAAAATTTAAAATTTTTTCCGGCGAAAAGCCGCTCTCTTTCAGATTAAAACGCAACATTAACAATTCAGGGAAATAAAATCCAAAATCTGCAGAAATACACGGTTTTATGTCAAAAATACATATTTTTTTAATTAAATTCCATTCTATCAACGACGGCAATGTTATATAATTAAGTCAATCGGAAAGGAGCTTATAAAAATGAACAGACAAATAGAAAACATTAATTTCAAAATCGTAGATAACGAATGGGACGTATATTTTGATATGGCACTTAAAATGCTTGACGAGGTAATGAAAAATAACGCCGCAAACAAACATACGGTTATGATTGTTCCCGTCGGTCCGACCGAACAATACCCGATTTTAGCAAGACTTGTAAACCTGCTCGGCGTTTCGCTTAAAAACGTACATTTTTTTAATATGGACGAGTATCTTATCTCCCCTCAAGAATGCATTGACCCACAACATTTTATGAGCTTTCACAAGCGTATGAAAGACGAGTTTTATGACAGAGTCAACCCCGACTTGATTATGAGCGAAAGCCAAAGGCACTTCCCCGAGCCCGGCAAGGAAAAGGACTATGACGAGATGATTGAAAAGCTCGGCGGCGTTGATTTATGCCTTGGCGGCTTGGGAATTAACGGACATATTGCCTTTAACGAGGCGGCAGACGAGGATGATCCGATAACTGCCGAGGAGTTTGCCGCTCTCGGCACAAGAGTTTTGCCTATTACCCGCGAAACAAAAACAATTAACGCTTTCGGGTATCAGCGAGGCGACCTCAGAGGAATGCCCGAATGGTGTATCACTGTCTGAATGAAACAGATTTTGGCAGCACGTTCAATATATATCGCTCTTAACAGACCATAGCAGCACGGAATTGCCAAACACGTTCTTTTTGATAAGATACAACCCCAGATTCCGGCAACTCTGCTCAAAAATCATAAATCGGTTGAATTTTGTACATGTGAGTCAATCGCGGAAGGTCTGTTTGAATAATCGACGGTATACGGTACAAGAATCGAGGTTGACAATATGATAATAAAAAATTGCCGATTTATATCCGAATCGGGCATAAGCGAACCAAAAGATATTCTTATCGAAAACGGCTTAATTAAAAGTATAGGTACATTTGACAGCATAGACAGCTATGACGCACACGGCAACTTTGTATGCTCGGGATTTATTGATATTCACACCCACGGCGGATACGGCGCAGATTTTATGGATGCAACCGAGGATGCGTTCGACACAGCTTTGAAATTTCACGCAGACAACGGAACGACCTCGGCACTTGCCACATCGTGCACCTCACCGACAGAACAAATCTTAAGTTTTGTTGAATGCGCGAGAGAATATAAAAGGCACAAGCCCCCTTACGCAAAATTGCTCGGTGTGCATTTAGAGGGCCGTTTTTATCAGTTAAAAACCGAGGTGCTCAAAAGCAAGAATATCTTATGTCACCCAACACAGACAGTTACGAATTCATTCTTAAAAATAAAGACGTTATAAAAACCGTTACGATATCGCCCGAGCTTGTCGGCGCAGACATTATGACAAAAGAGCTTTCCGAATGCGGAATTATCGTCTGCGGCGGTTATGATGACGGAATTTATCCGGAATTTATGCCGTCTGTCAATGCAGGACTTAAACACCTGACGCACATATATTGTGCAATGTCGGAACTTAGATTTAAAAACGGAGCGAGAAATGTCGGCCTTAGAGAATACGGACTTATGTTTTATAGTATAATTAACATAGTTTTTAGAATTTATGCGAAGTGCAGAAAAAATGAAAATGCAAACGACCTTCTTGAAAAGTATGATGATGCATGGACAAGATATCTCGAACTTAAAAAGAAATCAAGCTTCAAGCAACTTTCGCAGCATAAATGTTAAGCATGTGCTCATACGCAAGTGGCGAAAGCAAATTAAGTGTCGATTGAGACCGCACAGAATTGTAATATGCTTCGATATAAGCAAATATATCATCCTGTGCTTCATACCTTGTTTTGTAGTGCTTGTGATGAACGAGTTCACACTTGAGACAGCTGAAAAAGTTTTCTGCTACTGCATTATCATACGGATCACCCTTTCTTGACATACTTTGCGTAATATTATATTCAGCTAGTATTTCACGGTAAGCGGAGGATGCATACTGAACACCGAGGTCACTGTGAAAAATCAGGCCGTTTTGAGGTCTTTGACGATTTACGGCCATTTTAAGCGCAGAGACTGTGAGATTAGGGTCAATGCGGCTTGAAAAGGCATAGCCTACAATCTTCTTAAGGCATAAATCTTTAACGATCGCGGCATAAAGCCAAACTTCATCAGTCGGTATGTAGGTAATATCGCCGACCCATTTTTGATTCGGTTTGTCTGCCGCAAAATCTCTTTTAAGAAGATTTGGCGAAACGGCATAATTTATCTATAAATTCCTCCTGTAATTTTGAATTTATTTGCGTCCATTTCATTATATCACACTTTTTTCTGTCAATCAAATCTGGGAATACGGCAAATACAATTGTAATCTGATCTTTTGTTCTGTCCACGGTATTTGAGGGGGGATATTCCGGTTTGGCGTTTGAAAATTCTTATAAAGTAGCTTGCCTCATTAAAACCGCATTCAAGGGCAATTTCAAGGATTGATTTTTCAGTGTCCTCAAGCAGTTGCTTGGCAATATAAATCCTGTATTCGGTTAAATATTCATTCACTGTTTTTCCGGTATATTCTTTAAAGTTGTGCATAATATACGACTTGCTATAGCCTATCTCTCTTGATAGTTCATATATGGAAAAATTTTCGGCATAGTTTTTGTGGATGTAATTTAAAATATTCTCTGTTAAAAGAGACTTTTTTGTTTCGTTTTTTTGTTCCCGTATATATAACCGATTCTTAAATATTTTGCAAAAAATATTGGCAAGGTCTGCTTTTAAATAAAGCTCATATGCAAATGGTTTTTGTTTATAAGTAAAGTATATTGACTTTAAAAGGTTTATAATTGTTTTTTCAACAGCGTTTTCATTGCTGAAAATACTGTTAAATTTATAATCTTCCAAAAA
>USKN01000042.1 GCA_900555295.1 uncultured Eubacteriales bacterium | reverse complement strand
AAAATTATTACATCATTTTATTTACGGGATACAAAATTTTGAGCTGATTTATTTTGCTTTGGTATGCCGCACGCTGTTTTTCGGCTGTAAGCTGTGCCTCAATCTGCGGTTTAACCGTGTTATAATCAAGCTCTTTTGCGTCATTTTTAGCCGTAAGTTTAATTATATGATAACCAAACTGTGTTTTAACAGGATTTGAAATATCGCCTATATTCATTTCAAAACAAGCTTTTTCGAATTCGGGAACCATTTGTCCTCTGCCAAATTCGCCGAGGTCACCGCCGTTTTGCGATGACGGGCAGGAGGAATGTTCTTTTGCGGCGTCTTCAAATGTTATATCGCCTTTTGTAATTTTTTCAAACAATTCGTTGGCTTTTTGCTCGCTGTCTACAAGAATATGGCTTGCTTTTACCGTTTCGTTTGATTTAAACTCTGATTTGTGCGCGTCATAATAGTCTTTAACTTCGGCATCGGTAAGCTTTATGTTGCCCAATACCTTTTTAACAGCATAATTTGTCAGTATTTCATCTTTTACCTTTGCAAGCTCATCGATAAAATCTTTTTCGCGGTCGTACATATTTTTAACCGCGTCAATTAAAAATAATTTTCGTGCAATTAATTCTTCTATTATCATTTCGCGCCCTTGAGGGTTATTAAAATTTTGTCCTCTTTGAGCAAGGCTTGCCGCCATTTCGTTTACCTGTTGTTCCGTAATGGGGCTTCCCTGTACGGTTGCTACTACTTTTGAATTATCCATTGTGTTCTCCTTTTGTGATTGTTTTTATTTTTCTGATATAATAATTATATCTTAATTAATTGTCATCTGTCGCCGCCAAATCGCGGTTTAGTTTTTTTCTGCCTATTGTTACAATTACAATTGTATGAATAAGCAGGGTTGCAACCCACGATACGGGCCACGACATAAATAAAATGTTAAGCGTTCTGTATGACGCAAAGACTGTATATATCCACATAAGACGTATTCCGCATACGCCTATAAAGCTTACGATTGCCGTCATTGCGGAATAGCCTATACCGCGCAAATATCCGCACTCAACGTCCATAATACCGCAAAGTGCATATGTAAGGCAAATTATCATCATACGTAGTTCGCCATATGAAACAGCGCCCGCGTCATCGGTATAAAGGCTTAAAAGCGGTCTTTTAAATATATATGCTCCTCCGCCCATAATAAGCCCAACGGCTACAACGGTTAATATGCCTATGTAAAGCGATTTGTATATTCGCTTTTTGTTTTTTGCACCGTAGTTTTGCCCAACGGCGGTAAGCTCCGCCTGGTATACGGCATTCATTGACATATATACAAAGCCTTCAATATTTGCCCCTGCCGTACTGCCGGCAACTACCTGTGTGCCGAATGTGTTTATTGCCGACTGAATTACAACGTTTGAAACATTAAATATTGTACCCTGTACACCTGCAGGTATACCAACAATAAAAATTTCTTTTAACGCACCGGCGTGTATTTTAAGCTTTTTTAAGTGTATTTTATACATACCGTCGGTTTTATTAAGGCACACAATAACCATTGCTGCCGAAATAAAGTTAGATACCGATGTTGCCGCCGCAACGCCGATAACGCCGAGTTTAAACACTATTACAAGCAATAAATTAAGCAATACGTTTACAATGCCCGAAAAAGTAAGTATATAAAGCGGACGGCGCGTGTCACCCACGGCACGCAAAACCGCGGCGCTAAAGTTAAACACAAGCGATGCCGGTATGCCTATAAAATAAAATTTCATATAAAGCTCGGCACCGGATATAACATCTTTTGGTGTTTGTATTATTTGAAGCATTTGCTTTGCAAGCGCTTCACCCGCAATAAAACTTATTATACCAAAAATAATGCTCGACATAACAGCCGTATGCACAATGTTTTGAAGCGATTCAAATTCGCGTGCTCCGTAGAACTTTGATACGGCTACCGTAACGCCAACCGAAAGTCCCATAAAAAAGTTTACAAACAGTGTTATAAGCGACGCGGTTGAACCAACCGCCGCAAGTGCCTGTGTTCCCACAAATTTTCCCACAACTATAACGTCGGCCGCATTGTACAGCAATTGCAAAATATTTGTTGCAATAAGCGGAAGTGAAAATTTAAGTATATTTTTGGCAAGCGAGCCGCCCGTCATATCAATCTCATAATTCTGAGTTTGCATATGTATATCACCTTATATTAAGTTTAACTCTTTCATTAACGAAAGCATATGTTGTTTATGGTTTTCCTCCATAGGTGTAAGAGGCAGTCTTAAATAGTCGTCGCAATATCCCATTGCAGCCATTGCCGCTTTAACGGGTATTGGGTTAACTTCGCAGAAAAGAGCTTTAATAAGGGGAAGGTATTTAAGCTGTAAGTTTAAACTTTCTTTAACATTGCCGACGAAAAATTCGGTGCATATTTTAACCGTTTCTTTTGGCATTACATTTGAAAGAACTGAAATAACACCCAATCCGCCAAGAGAAAGTACGGGTACAATTTGGTCGTCATTACCCGAGTATATATCCATTTTATCTTTAACCAAAGCCGCTGTTTCGGCAATTTGGGATATATTGCCGCTTGCCTCTTTAATTGCCGCAATATTACCGTGACAGGCAAGCTTTGCACACGTTTCGGGGAGTATGTTTACACCCGTTCTTGAAGGTACGTTATATAAAATAATAGGTTTGGTACTTGCATCGGCAATTGTTTCAAATGTTGTAATAAGGCCGTTTTGAGTTGCTTTATTATAATACGGACTTACAACAAGCATTGCGTCCGCACCGGCATTACAGGCAAATTTTGTAAGGTCGAGCGCATATGCCGTATCGTTGCTTCCCGTTCCCGCTATAACGGGAACTCTGCCGTTTACTTTTTCAACCGCAAAGCTTATTGCATCACGGTGTTCTTTGTCGGTAAGGGTAGAGCCTTCGCCTGTTGTACCGCATACCACAATGGCATTAATGCCCTCATCAATCTGCCAATTAATGAGCCTTTCAAATTGTTTGTAATCAATACCGTTTTGATTAAGCGGCGTAATTATTGCTGTTGCTGCTCCTGTAAATACGTGATTCATTTTATACCTCTCCTTTGTTGTTTTTTACATATTAGCCCTTTTTAATATATAGGGATTTTCATACATGTTTTTAATTGCAAGTGCCGCACCGCCTTTTAAAACAGCCATTTCTTCAAGCTTTGACGGTATAATTTTGCATTCGCTGCGCTGATATTTCATACAGTGCTTGGGCAAATATTTGTAAATGTAGGGGATAGCTGCTTCGCTAAATCCTTTAACCGATGAATCCAATATAATTGTTTGCGGATTAATAAGATTTACAACAGTACCCATTGACATTGCAAGGTAATGCGAAATGTTATCTATAACCGCTTTGGCACCGCTGTCGCCTATGTTATGATAATGTATTAAATTGGCAAGCGTACTGCGGTGTGTAAGTGCGGTTTTGTATTTGTTGCTTTTTAAAATTTCGTTTATGCTGTTTTTCATAGCATCGGTATTTGCCACTGTTTGCAAACAGCCGTTGTTGCCGCAAAAGCATACGGGGCCGTCTTTTTTTACAATGCAATGACCTATTTCGCCGGCACCGGAACCGAAACCGCGGTACAGCTCACCATTTATAACAAGTGCGCCGCCTATTCCTTTGCCTATATACATATAAAACATATCTTTTACATTTTTTGCGTTACCGAACCACATTTCACCGAGCGTCATAAGGCGCACGTCATTATCGGTAAAAATAGGAACATTTACTTTTGGTTTTAATATTTTGGCAATATCAACGTTTTCCCATTCAAGGTTTGGCGCAAATACCGATACACCGTCCGATGAATTAACCAAGCCGTGCAGACCAACTGTTAATCCTAGTATTTTTCGTTTGCCGTCGGCTACAATTTTAAGGTATTCGTCCGATATAAAATCTATGCAGTCCGATACCTTGTTTTTGCGGTCAAATGGAATACTGCTGTAGTAAATTATATCCGATATTAAATTAGCCGCTACAAATTCAACCTTGTCGGGGCTGATGTAAGCGGCGCAAACACCGAATTTTTCGGTGTCCATTTTAAGCATTATAGGCTTTCTGCCGCCCGTTGAATTGCCTGTATCACATTCAATTACAACGCCGTCGCCTATAAGTTCCGATGTAAGGTTGGTGACGGTTGCGGCAGTTAACCCTGTTTCTTTTGCGATTTGTGCTCGTGAAATGAGAGTGTGTTCCTGAATTTTACTTAATATTAAAGACATATTCATATTTTTCATCAGTGAAAAACTGCCTATGTTTTTTTTCATTTATTTTTTCTCCCGTTTTTTTAATTGAGTTGTTTAACAGCTTCTTTAAGCTGTATGTCTTCATCAGCCGATAATGTTGTTACAGATTTGTTTTTGTATTTTTCATCAAGTGAAATTTCAATATCGGGTTTTATACCAACACCGTCAATACATTCATCGTTCGGTGTGTAGTATCGTGCGTTTGTAAATTTAAATGCCGTGTTATCACCAAAGTCAACTATTGACTGTACAAGACCTTTTCCAAAAGATGTTTCGCCTATTAATGTGCCTTTTTTAAAATCTCTTATTGCACCGCTCAACACCTCGGACGCGCTTGCACTGTTTGAATTAATAAGCACGCATATCGGCAAATCTATTGAGTTTTCGTCCGATTTATAAACCTGCTCGTGACCTTGTTTGTCTTTTATTGTAACAATTGTGCCTTCGGGCAAAATTCTGTCGGCAATTTCAACAACCGTGTCGAGTATTCCGCCGGGGTTGTCGCGCAAATCTATTACAAGTGATTTTATGTTTTGACCGATAAGGCTGTCGATATTTGTATTAAACTCCTGCGCTGTATTTTCGGCAAAATTTGAAATGCGCAAATATCCTGTGTTTGTGCCGTCAATAACTTTTGATTTAACGGTTTGAGCCACAATTTCTTCACGGTTTACCTTAACGTTAAATGTGTCGGAGCCGCGTTTAATTGTAAGAGTCATTTCGGTTTCGCCCTTTTTGGCATATTTGCCGCGAATACGGTTAATCGATTCCTGATAGTTTTCTTCGCTTGCTTTTACACCGTCAACTGCGGTAATTTTATCTCCGGGCAATATTCCCGATTTTGCTGCGGGGGAGTCATCATATGCCGATATTACGGTTATTTCGCCGTTATCTATATATACCTCAACGCCTATTCCTTTGTAACCGCCGTCAAGTTCCTGTTTTATTGCCTCGTATTCTTCGCGGCTTATATATACGGTGTACGGGTCGCCCGCAGACGCTGTGTACGCGTAAAGTGCGGCGTCCTCCATATCTCTTTTGCTATAGTCTTTTATAAAATATTTTTTCATAAGGGAGTCTATTTGCACTTTTTTTGTTACAAAACTTCCGTGTCCCGTCATATTTTGAACAAAGCTGCTAAATACCGTTCCGTATGGCGAAATAAAAAATGCGCTTGTTAAAATAAATGTAAGTATTACAGATAGCAGTACACAATTGCGTTTTCTCATATTTTTCATATAATATACTCCTAATTGCAGATTGATGTTTTATAATTTTTTGCTACTAAAAATATATAAATTATTAATTAAAATATGCCGCAGGATTTGTAGACTGACCGTTTACAAGTACTTCAAAGTGCAAATGATTGCCTGTTGACATACCCGTTGAACCGACTTTTGCTATAACCTGACCTTTTGTTACATACTGTCCCTTTGATACACAAAGTGAGCTGCAATGCGCATAAAGAGTAGAATAACCGTCACCGTGGCTTACAACAACATAATTGCCGTAACCGCCGGCATTATATCCTGCCACAATTACCGTTCCGCTGTCGGCGGCAAGAATATTTGTGGCATATCCCGCGCCTATATCTATACCGGTGTGCTGTCTTATTTTACCCGTAACGGGGTGTTTTCTCATATAATAAGGCGATGTAACGGTTGTTGAGCTTGCGCTCGGCCACATAAATCTGCCTTTTGCCGCAACAATGCTCGATGTATTAACCGACGGCGTACCCGATTGAGCTGCTTTTGCCGCCGCTTTTTTGCGTGCCGCCTCGGCTGCTGCCGCTGCCGCAGCAATTTCACTTCTTGCTTGCTGCTGTGCTTTTTCTGCCTGTTCGTATGCGTCCTCATACGACGCTTTATCGTTTTGCAGATTATTTATTATTTTTTGGCTTTCGCTCCGTTTGGTTTCAAGAGCGTTTTTTTGAGCCGTTTGGTCTGATTTAAGCGTTACAAGCTGTGCTTTTTCGCCTTCGAGTTCTTGTTTTAAAACGCGCACTTTTTCCTCGGCGGCTTTAAGTTCGTCAAGACGGTTGCTGTCGTAACGCACTATTTGTTTTACAACGGCTACTCTTGAGAGGAGGTCTGAAAACGATTTTGCGTTAAAAAGTATTTCAAGATATGTAACCGAGCCGCGCTCAACCATAAGTTTTGCACGGTCAACATAGCTTTCATACTGTTCGGCGCTTTCTTGCTCCGCTATTTGGAGTTCTGCCTGTTTTGACGCAATTTTGGTGTTTGCGTTTTCTATGCTTGTGTTAAGCTTGTCTATTTTTTGCTGTACCGAATTTATTTCTTGGTCAATTGCTTGCTTTTGTGCCATATTTTTGTTTATATTAGCGTTAGTTTCGTTAATTTTTTGCTTCATTTCCTGCTTTTTTTGATTGGCACTGTTAAGCTTTTGCTGTGCTGTTTGCGCGCTTGCCGAAAACGGCATAATGGTTATAACCGATATTGCCGTAAATGCTATAAGCGCTATAACAGCTAAAATTCGTATCAGAGTTTTGTTTCTCAAAATAATTACCTCCGTAAGGCTATAAAAACCCGGTTTATACTTTTAAATAACGTCTTATGGATATACCGCTTCCAAATGCGCCTATTGCCGCACCGAGCAATATATACGAAAGTGCAAGTGAAGAATAAATTTCTTTAAAGTCGAGCAAATGTATCAGCGATTTTAAAGCTGTTGACGAGTCTATTGCCCGTATTGCCGACGAGTATGCAAGGTACGATACCAAAAAGGCAATTGCGGCGGCAATAAGCCCCGTCATAATGCCCTCCAATATAAACGGCCAGCGTATATACGAATCGGTAGCACCCACATATTTCATAATATTAATTTCACGTCCGCGGTTATGAACCGAAAGTTTAATTGTATTTGAGATAATAAACAAGCTTATAATGGCAAATACAATTAAAATCCAAATAGATACGTTTTGTATAATCTTGGTAATGTTATTTACCATTGTAATAAGGTCCTGACGGTTTTCTATACTTTCAACACCGTCAATTGTGCTTATTTTTTCTATTACCTGTTCGCTGTGCGAAATGTCTTTAAGCGTAATTTTAAACGAGTCGCTTATTACATCTTCGGGTAAGCCGCTGAATGCTGTAAGTTCAGAGTCGGACAGTCCGTCTTTAAAATCGGAAAGCGTTTGAGTTCCCGTTTCAAATTCAACCTTTGATATATTGTTTATTTTTTTAATTGAGTCGGATATATCTTGTATTTTGCCGCCGTATTTGGCTTCGTTTGTTACATATACCTGTATTTGGCATTGGTTTGCCATTTGTTTGCCCAGGTAATTTATGTTAAGCGATACCGCCATAAACACCCCGAATATTATAAGACAGGAGGTTACAACAAAAAGTGATGCAACCGTAACAAGACCGTTTTTTGCCAAACCCGACGCGGCCTCCGACATAAATCTTCTGAATGCTCTAATCGACATAGTCGTAACCACCTTTTTTTACATCGTGTACAATTTGACCTTTGTCTATTGCAAGTACACGTTTTTGCATCTGATTAACAATTTTAACGGCATGTGTTGCCATTACAACGGTTGTACCGCGTTTGTTAATTTCGTCTATAATCTGCATAATTTCTTCCGCTGTTTCAACATCAAGATTACCTGTAGGCTCGTCCGCTATTAAAACTGCGGGGTTGTTTACAATTGCACGCGCAATTGCCACACGCTGCTGCTCACCGCCCGAAAGCTGGCTCGGGTACATTTTTGCTTTATGAGCAAGCCCAACCATATTAAGCACATTTGGCACATTTCGGCGAATATCGCGTGACGACGCTCCCACAATTTCCATTGCGTAAGCAACGTTTTCCTGTGCCGTTTTATGCGGCAAAAGGCGGAAATCCTGAAATACCACTCCGAGAGTACGTCTGAAGTAGGGGATATCGTGATGCTTTAAAAGCCCCACATCGATATCGTTTATAAGTATTTTGCCCTCGGTTGCATCAGTTTCTTTCATCATAAGGCGTATTATGGTTGATTTTCCTGCGGCACTGCTACCCACAAGAAATACAAATTCGCCTTTTTCTATATGAAACGAAATATTTTTAAGCGCAGTATATCCGTTTTCATATATTTTTGTAACATTGTCAAACAAAATCAATTTTTAACACCTCAAAGTTTTGTTCTGTTTGATATAAGGTATTTGTTAACCATCATTGCCACTTTAAATATAAGCGCCTGGTCAAACTCCCTTAAATCAAGACCTGTAATTTTTTGGATTTTATCAAGACGGTATACGAGTGTATTTCTGTGAACATACAATTGACGTGATGTTTCGGATACGTTAAGATTGTTTTCAAAGAATTTTTGAATGGTGTATATTATTTCAGGGTCAAGGTCGTTTATTGAGCCCCGTTTAAACACCTCCGACAAAAACAGTTCGCACAAAGTTGTGGGCAGCTGATATATAAGTCTGCCTATTCCCAAATCTTCATAGCTTAAAATTGTTTTTTCGTCATCAAAAACCTTGCCTACGTCCAAAGCCACGCGTGCTTCTTTGTAAGAGCGCGCAATATCTTTAATATTATCAACAATTGTGCCTATACCGATTGTTGCTTTTGCCATAATTTCGGAATTAATTGTATGGCAAATATCTTTTGCAGTTGCCTGAAGCTGTGAAAGAGTCATATCGTCGCCGAGTTCTTTTACAAGGGCAATGTCGTTTTCGTCTATGCTGACTATAAAATCGGTTTGCTTGTTGGGGAACATACTTTCAATAATTTCTATAACCGAAAAGTCCGATACTTTATCCGTTTGAATAAGGTATACAACCCTTTTTGCATCAAGCGGAAGGTGGAGTTCGGCAGCCTTTGCCAAAACGTCGCCCGGCAAAACATTGTCGAGTAAAAAGTTTTTAATAAAGTTAAGCTTGTCATACTTATCGTCGTACAGCTGTTTTACCGACGCAAAATTAACCTGGAGAATATCGGCATAATTTCTTGCAAGCGCGTCATCGCCCTTAACAAAAATAATATACGAAACTCTGCCCATAGATACAACGGGTTTATATGTAAAGCCGTTGTATGTGAATGTATCGGTATTATCTTCGGTAAACGATAAAACACATTCAAGATCGTTACCGCTTATGCAACCTTCCGAAGATGAAATAACAAAAGCGCCGTCGGTTATAATGCCCAATTCCCTGTTCATAACTTCTTTCATCTGATGAGTCAATTGTTGGAAAAATCTAACATTCATACACTACACCTCATTTATCAATATAATCATACACTATAATTATACTTGGTATTTTAAAATAATGCAATAAAAAAATCAATTCTTTTATCAAATATGCTCAAAACTCTCAAAAAGCGACACTGTTCACTGTTGAAATTCACAACAAAATACTGCCTTTTTTCTTAATTATACACTATTTATGTGAACAAAAAGTTAATAAAAGATGAAAATTTATGTAATACGTCAAAATAAAATTAATATAATAGCTTTAGGAGGTATAATTATGACGGGAGAAATGTTTGGTACGGTTGTGGGATATTTGCTTGGGGTGCTGATTGCCTTTTGCGTTGCAAAAATTCTGCTTAAACCGATAAAATTTATAATCAGGATAATAATAAACAGTATTTTGGGAGTATGCTTTCTTGCTTTGCTTAATTATTTCAGCCCGTTTTTACATATATACATAGGTATTAATGCCGTATCGGCGCTTGTACTCGGTGTTTTGGGCGTACCGGGGCTGTGCCTTTTAATGCTTCTTAAAATATTTTTTTGAAACTCTTGACTTAAACAGAATTAAGATTTAAAATATATATACATCGATTTGAGGAGAGAATACAAATGATAAGCGAATTTAAGCAGGGATTAAAAGACGGTATTCCGATTGCGCTCGGATATCTTTCGGTATCGTTTGGTTTTGGAATACTTGCATTAAAAGACGGATTAAGCGCATTGGAGGCAGTAATTACAAGCGCACTTAATATTACAAGCGCGGGGCAGCTTGCCGGAATAGGTATAATTGCCGCGGGAAGAACACTTGCGGAAATGGCGCTGACGCAGTTTATTATTAATTTAAGATATGCTCTTATGAGCCTTTCGCTGTCGCAAAAAATGCCGTCCGACGCAACGGTAGGCAAACGGCTTTTAATTGCTTTTGCAAACACCGACGAGGTTTTTGCGGTAGCAATGGCGCGCAATAAGGAGCTTACGGTAAAATATATTTTGGGGCTTCAGCTTTTGCCTGTTTTGGGATGGATTGCGGGAACAGCCGCAGGTGCGGTTTTAAGCGATATATTGCCGAAAGCCTTGTGCAGTGCGTTAAGCGTTGCGCTTTACGGAATGTTTGTTGCAATAGTAATTCCCGCGGCAAAAAAATCACGTCCCGTTGCATTTGTGGCGTCAATATCGCTTTGCCTTAGCTGTGTGCTTTATTATGTGCCCTTATTTAAAAACGTTTCAACAGGAATTGCGGTTATTATATGCACGGTTGCGGCGTCAACGGCAGGCGCTTTGTGCTTTCCCACTTACGAAAAGGACGAGCGCGGTACAAAGGAGGAAGCAATAAAATGATTTACGCATATATTGTTACAATGGCAATTGTAACATATCTAATACGTGCCGTGCCGCTTACGCTTATGCGCAAAAAAATTACGAGTCCGTTTTTTAGGTCGTTTATATATTATGTTCCGTATGCGTGTCTTACGGCAATGATATTCCCGGCGGTTTTGTATGTTACCGAAAGTGTTGTAAGCGCTGCGGTATCTATGGTTGTTGCAATTATTTTTTCGTTTAAAGAAAAAGGACTTATGACGGTTGCGGTTGCCGCATGTGCGGCTGTTGGTATATGCGAGTTTATAATGCGTGCGGTTTAGGCAGATGTTGCAATATCCGAACACGCTCAAAACGCTGAAAAATCAGCCTTTTCTTCGTTGTCAGTCTTGACATACGTCAGTATGC
>USKN01000041.1 GCA_900555295.1 uncultured Eubacteriales bacterium | reverse complement strand
AAACGGCAATATTTTTTCATTTCAAGTCTGTCGGGATCGTTTTTCTTGTTTTTCATTGTGTTGTAGTTTCTCTGCTTGCAATTACTGCATGCCAATGTAATTTTTGTTCTCACGGTACGCACCTCCTTTAATAAAACAGTGCTTTATTTAAATTGGGTCATAATTTAAGACCCGTTCGCTTTTTATTTTGACTTAATTAACATATATAAAATATGTAAAATTGCGCACAAAAAAAAAAGACCTTTTCATCAGCATTAAGATTGTACCATAAAGCAATGCTTTTGTCAAGACCTTTTTGTATTTTTTGTTATTTTTGTTGATTTATACATTCAGCAATACACCTTATATATTCTTATATTGCTCTTTGACTTTATTACTTTAAGCCCGGGTATTCTTTCGGCAAAAAATTCAACAAAGAAATCCATTACAATTTTTTCGGTATCATAATGCATTATATCTATTAAATCCATACCGCGTTCGTACGCGTCGCGTGCGGGATTGTATTTTATATCACCCGTAATAAGCAAATCGGCGCCCATTTCAAAGCACTGCCCCATAACAGACGCTCCGCCGCCGGTATTAATTGCAACAGTTGAAATAACATCTTCCAAATCGCCCACATATCTTGCTCCGTCAAGATTAAGCTTTTGCTTGCACTTTTTAAGCATTTGTTCAAGTGTACAGGGGGCATTCAAGCGTGCAAGCCGTCCGTATCCGTGTATTTTCCCGTCACGTTCACATACTTTTTCAATAACCTCGACGTTTTTAAGTTCCAATATTTTTGCAAGGTAATCGTTAAGTCCGCCCCACACAACATCTAAATTTGTGTGCGCCGCATAATGGCATATATCATTTTTTACAAGTATTCTGATTGCTCTTTGCTCGGGATTATCTTCGGTTAAGCGATTTATCGGATAAAACATCGTCGGGTGATGCGACACAATCATATCGGCTCCGCACTGTACGGCTTCTTTTGCAACATATTCGTCAACATCACAGCAAACAAGTATTTTGTTTATTTCTTTATTTTTATCGCCCACAAGCAAACCGATGTTATCTCTGTCCATTGCAAAGTCAGGCGGTGCAAACTTTTCAATAGTTTTTGCTATGTATGACGCAGTTATTTTACTCATTTTTAAGTTCCCTCCTTGCACAATTGTATAGTTCAAGCTCTTGAGTGCATATTTTTATGCGCTCGTAATCGGCAACGAATGCACTATTGAGTCCGTTTAATATCTTGGTATTTACTCTTATTTTGTAATCATAATAATCTTTAAGAGTACATTTTCCGATTGCCGATAAATTATGTCCCAAAACAATATCCTCCAAATTATACTCCGTCTTTTTAAACACGGCGGATATAATATTGTAATATTTGTTCTCCTCACGGCACACACATTCTTTTAAAACCGTATAACCGTTTAAATATAAATATTCACGCAATTCGCGTACCGCAATCATAGGCTGAAAAATTAAAGCGGTATTTTCGCCGAATGCGTGCTTGCCTTTTTTTAATATATCCGCTATAAGCAAACCGCCCATTCCTGCCGTAACAATACAATCCGCCTCACAGTATTTTAACTTTTCAAATCCGTCCGACAGTCTTGTTTCGGCATATTCGCTCATACCGTACTTTTCTATATTTTGCCTTGATTTTTCAAGCGGCATTTTATTTATATCCATTGCTATTGCCCGTTTGCATATATCGTTTTGCAAACAGTATATGGGCAAATACCCGTGATCCGTTCCGACATCCGCCAATGTTTTGCATTTGGGTATTAAGCTTGCAACGATATTAAGTCTTTCGCTTAACTGCAATTTTATTCACTCCGTTTTCTTGTTTGTTTTGCTCCGAAAAATCAGGCACATAATCTTTAGAACCTGATGATAAAAACTGCGTATATGCATATTTTACGCCTTCGTTTTCCGCAAATTCAACCACATCGTTGTATTCATCTTGGGTAAGCGTACGGCAAAGCTCGGGATATTTTTCGGCAAACACGCCGCCGTCGCCGTAAATATCGCACTTTGGTGTATACTGCCCCATTATGCTTATGTAAATATTATCCCCGTACGTATTATGCAAATACTTTATTATTCGCTTGGAGTCGCCCGCATACCCCGGCAGCACCAAATGGCGCACTATAACACCGTGCTTTATAAGTTCTTTTTCATCAAACTCAAAACGGCCCGTTTGTCTTAACATTTCATTAACTGCATTTTTACATACGTTAGCATAATCGGCGGCATTGGAGTACTTTTTTGCAATACTCGGCGACATATACTTAAAATCCGGCAGGTAAATATCAATAATGCCGTCGAACATTTTTAATGTTTCGCACTTTTCGTATCCGCCGCAATTATACACAAAAGGTATGGAAATGTTTTTTTGTTTTGCCATGTTAATCGCCTTTGCAACGCTCGGCGCAAAATGCGACGGGGTAACAAGGTTTATGTTATGCGCACCCTTTTGTTCCAATTCAAAAAAAATATCGCTCAGCCTTTCAGGCGATACTTGCTTTGAGTTTTTAAGCATTACGGCAGGTTCGTTTTGGCAAAATACACATTTAAGATGGCACCCCGAAAAAAACACGGTTCCCGACCCGTTTGTGCCTGATATACAAGGCTCTTCCCACATATGTAAAGATACACGAGTCAGCAGTATATTACCCGTACATCCGCAGTATCCTATTTTTTCGTCATTTCTTTTTGCTCCGCACTCACGCGGACAAATATTGCAATTTGTATAAAGATTGCATTTATTCTTTAAAACCAACCTTTTTTCTCCTCGCAGCCTTTAAATTCAAACCCGGCGTCATCAATTGCCTTTTTTGCCAAATCGCTTGAAAGACTTTTCTCCGAAGTAACAACCGCGCATTTTTTTTGCAAATTAACCTTTGCGCTTTTAACACCGTCTATTGCCTCAAGCGCAGTCTTTACGGTGTTTGCGCAATGCTCGCAATGCATACCCTCTACATCAACAATAAATTTCATACTCAATCATTCCTTTTTTAGTATACTTAACTTACATATATCAAGCATTAGCCGCTGTATCCTGCGCGCCCGACAACATAAGTTTAATGCGGTTTTCCTGATTAACCTTTGACGCGCTCGCGTCATAGTCTATTGCAACAATATTAACATCGGGATTTTTTTCCTTAATACTTTTTATCATTCCTTTACCAACAATATGGTTAGGCAAACACCCAAAAGGCTGTGTGCATACAATATATTTAACGCCTTTTTCGGTAAGTTCAAGCATTTCGGCCGTCAAAAGCCACCCTTCGCCCATTTTTACACCTACACCTATATATCCTTTTATAAGCGAACGTGTATGTTCAAAAGGCGTTGGAGGTTCAAAATCCGAATTTTGTTTTATAAGGTCAATTATATTTTGCTGTTGTTTAAGCAAAAATTTATAAATAATATTTACAAAAAACGCTCTTGTTTTACCTATGCCGTACAATTTTCTGTCGGCAATATAATTATAAATGCAATAAAGGCAAAAGTCAAGCAGGCCGCCCATTACAACTTCCGCATTTTGTTCATTTAAAAGCTTTTCAAGTTCATTATTCCCAAGCGGAGAAAATTTAACAAAAATTTCACCCACAATTCCCACTTTTACCTTTTTTGTTTTGTTTCTCTTAATTGCCGCAAAATCTTTTATAACAGACGTATACATAGCTTTAAGTTTAGATGTGTTAAGCCTGTCGCACACAAGCAAACCGCTTATTGTATCAACATATTTTTCGGCAAGTTTTTCGGCTTGAGGCGTTTGCTCGTACGGTATACACTGATTTTTCAAAGTCATTAAAAGGTCGCCGAACATTACGGCATAAAACATTCTCACACCCATAGGCAAAGTAAGTTTAAGCGCCGAGCTGTCAAGTCCGTTAAAATTAAGCGACAAAACGGGAATATAACTGTAACCTGCCTTGTCGAGCGCCTTTCTTAAAAGTGCAATATAATTTGACGCACGGCAGCCGCCGCCCGTTTGCGTAATTAAAAGTGCAATTTTGTGTTTATCGTATCCGCCGTTTTCTATTGCGTCCAAAAGTTGTCCTATTACAACCTGTGCGGGATAGCAAGTATCGTTATGAACATATTTTAAGCCATATTCTTTTATTTTTTCGTCGGTAGAAGTAAGTAATTTTGCTTTGTAACCGTATTTATTTAAAATTGCCGTAAGCATTTCAAAATGCAGCGGAAGCATTGTAGGTACAAGAATTGTGTAGTCCTTTTTCATACTTTCATCAAATACAGTATAATTCAAATTAAATTACCCCCTGTCCTCAAGCGCCGCCATAAGACTTCTGAGTCTTATTTTAACTGCGCCGAGATTGTTAATTTCATCAATTTTAAGTTCGGTATATATTTTACCTTTGCTTTCAAGCAGTGTTTTAACTTCATCGGTTGTAATTGCGTCTATTCCGCAGCCAAACGAAACAAGCTGAACCAATTCGGTGTCTTTGTGGTTTGACGCATATATTGCGGCATTATACAATCTCGCGTGGTATGTCCATTGGTTAAGTACATCTACACCGGGTTTTTTACCCCGTTTTGTAAGACAATCTTCACTTATTACCACAAATCCCAAAGATGTTGTTAATTTATCTATCATATGGCATATTTCGGGGTCGGTATGATACGGTCGTCCCGCAAGCACCACAATTCTTTTGCCGTTTTCACGTGCATAATTTATTGCTCTTTCACCCTCGCGTACAATGCCGTTCATATACTCCGAGTATTTGTCAAGGGCTTTTCCCACAGCAGAGTATACCCGCCTGTACGTTATATTTTCGGCATCGGGAAGTTTTTCTTTTATTAATTTATATATTTCTTTTGAAAACTCCTTGCGGTTGTTTATATTTAAATACGGTGCAAGAAACGTTGTTTTTTCAAGCGCTTTTATATTTGCACGCAGCAATTCCGAGTAATACGCAACAACAGGGCAGTTGTAATGATTATCACCCGTTTGTTCATCAAAATTATATGTCAGACACGGATAAAATACCGCGTTAACGTTTTGTTCAAGCAACAATTGAATATGTCCGTGCATAAGTTTGGCGGGATAGCATACCGTATCGGACGGTATTGTGTGCTGTCCCTTTACATATGTTTTGTGCGTTGAAAAATCCGTAAATACAACATCAAACCCAAGCTGTGTAAAAAGTTCTTGCCACAACGGTGCAAGTTCGTAAACCGAAAGTGCCATAGGTATACCTATTTTAATTTTTGCGTTATCGCCGTCCGTTACACGGATGTTTTTTATTTGTTCAAGCTGTTTGCGCTTATATTCGTACAAATTGGGAAGTTTTGAGTTGCTGTTTGAAACTCCGGCTCCCTTATCGCATTTGTTACCAGATATAAAACGCTTGCCGTCGGAGAATATATTAACCGTTAAATTGCAATGGTTTTCACAGCCGTTACAGTTTACCGCCTTAACGGTATGCGAAAAATTTTCAAGACCTTTTTTGCCTATTAATGCCGATTTTTTTGCTTTAAGACCTTTTGCATAAAGCGCGGCACCGTATGCACCCATAAGCCCTGCAATTGACGGACGTATTACATTTGAGCCAAGCTCTTTTTCAAAACTTCTGAGTACCGCGTCATTTAAAAATGTTCCGCCTTGAACCACAATGTTTTTGCCGAGTTCCGACGCACTGTTTGCACGTATAACTTTGTATATTGCGTTTTTAACAACACTTATCGAAAGTCCTGCCGATATATCGGCTATGTCCGCACCGTCTTTTTGCGCCTGTTTAACCGAACTGTTCATAAATACCGTGCATCTTGAACCGAGGTCAACGGGATTTTTTGCTTTTAATGCTATTTTTGCAAACTCTTTTGCGTCATACCCCGCAAGATTGGCAAATGTTTCTATAAACGAACCGCAGCCTGATGAACAAGCCTCGTTAAGCATAATGCTGTCTACAGCGTTATTTCGTATTTTAAAGCATTTAATGTCTTGTCCGCCTATATCCAATATAAAATCAACTTGCGGATTAAAATGACGTGCCGCATAAAAGTGTGCCATTGTTTCAACAATGCCCGAATCTATACCAAAAGCGTGGCAAGTAAGCTCTTCACCGTATCCCGTAACAGCCGATGATTTTATTTTAATTCTGTCGCCGCACAAATCATAAATTTGCAAAAGGCATTTTTTTATAACGTCCAGCGGATTACCTTTATTTGAACTGTAATAAGAATAAAGTATTCCGTCATTTTCATCGAGCAGTACCATTTTTGTGGTTGTACTTCCGCAATCTATACCCAAATAAGCGTTGCCCGTATACGTTTCTATATTTGTACTCGGTACATTAAATGAGCTGTGACGGTGCACAAACTCTTCATACTCTTTATCATCTTTAAAAAGAGGCTCCATTCTGCCGGCAGTATCATCGGCATTATCTGCATTTTCAAGTGCCGAAATAAGTTTTTCGTATGTTGTTGTCTCGGGTATTTTTGCCGCATACGCCGCACAGCCCAAAGCCACCGTTATAAGACCGTATTCGGGAAACACCGCATTTTCTTTACTTAATTTTAAAGTTTCGGCAAAACGTTCCCTCAAACCGTGCAAATGATACAGCGGACCGCCCAAAAACATTACTTTGCCTTTTATTTCGTATCCCTGCACAAGCCCGGATATTGTTTGGTTTACAACCGCCTGATATATACTTGCAGCTATATCCGATTTTAATGCACCCTGATTAATAAGCGGCTGAATATCGGTTTTGGCAAACACACCGCATCTTGACGCGATAGGATATATTTTTGTGTGTTCAAGGCTTAATTTATCAAGCGTTGTATTGTCAATATTGAGCAAAGTTGCCATTTGGTCGATAAATGCACCCGTACCGCCGGCACAGCTGCCGTTCATACGCGAATCGGTAACACCGCGAAAAAATATAACCTTTGCGTCCTCTCCACCAAGCTCTATTGCCACATCCGTATCGGGCGCAACTATTTTTAACGCCTCGCTTGTAGCGTACACTTCCTGTATAAATGTAAGCGATGCCGCCTGTGCAATACCTATTCCCGCCGAACCCGAAATTACAATTTTAAATTCGCCGTCCAAATAATTTTTTATTCTTTTAATTACTTCTATTGTTTTGGCACGTACAGCCGACATATGGCGTTCATAGCAGTTAAATACTATTTTGCCGTCTTTTATTACAACCGCTTTAACGGTTGTTGAGCCTACGTCAATTCCCACGGTTGTAATATCGGCATTGCCAAATCGGATATTATCAAGCATTATATCACCTAACTTCATATGTTAAAATATTTCTCTTAATTATATCATATTTCCCGACAAAATAAAACAGTTTTCCATTAAAAAAATATTACAATTCGGTAATTTTTTGGCTAAATTTTATTATCTGTCAAAAGCGTACCGAAATATTGCACGTATAAAAAAATGTTTTTAAAAAATGCCATGCAATGTGTGATTTGCTTTATCTTAATATGCTACATCATATTGTTTCTGAAACATTTTGGGGTAACACCCTTAACCTTTTTAAAAGTTTTTATAAAGTAGCTCAAATCGTTAAAACCGCATTCAAACGCAATGGCGGTTACCGATAAATCGGTATTTATAAGCTTACGTGCCGCACGCTCAATTCTGTAATTTGTAAGATATTCAAAAGGGCTTTGGTCGGTCATTTGCTTAAAAAAAGCACAAAAATATTTATCGGATATTCCCGCCCGCTTTGAAATATCGCTTAATGTAAGCTGGCTGTCGTAACTGCTTCTCATATAAGCAAGCGCTTTTTTGATTTTTAAAACATTTTTTGCATTACGACTGTTTACTATTTTGCTTCCCTCGCCGTACAGACCGTAATTTACAATCACCGCAAATATATTGTACAATGCGCCCATAACAATATACTTGTACCCTTTTTGCCTGTTAAGCAAAGCGTCAAACACAGTATTAACAAAACCGACAAATTCAATCGGAGCATTGTTAAGCTGCTCATAAATATATATGTTGTGATTTAGCAAATTATCAAAAAAATCGTTATATTCGCTGTCGGGCTTGTAAAGGAGTTCGTTGCTGAAAACAACGCATTCATATACGCAGTCAAGCGGCACGGCACCGTGAACCGTTTCGCTGTTAACAAATATTATATCACCCTTTTTTGCAAGTATTTCGTTGTAATTGAGCATTATTTTAAGGCTTCCCGATAAAATACGTATAATCTCAAACTCAGTGTGCCAATGATATGCCATTTCGTATTTTGGGTGATTTTTATCTATACGGTACAGTTCTATCGGAAATTCGGCACTTCCGTGCTGTTTTAATTCATTGTAGCTCATTCAACCACCTCATCTGAATATTTTTATACTTTTATCTATTATAACACAAGAATATACACAAATGCAAGTATATAATTATATTATAAACAAATTTATTTAAGGAGGATTACAAATATGGCAAAAAGCAGATTAATAGGCGATTATCCCGTAATCGGAATACGTCCGACCATTGACGGCAGACGTGGTCCGCTTAAGGTTAGAGAATCGCTTGAAGAACAAACAATGAATATGGCAAAATCGGCGGCAAAACTTATTGAGGACAATTTAAGATACTCAAACGGCGAACCAGTAAAGGTAATTATAGCCGATACAACAATCGGACGTGTACCCGAAGCTGCGGCTTGTGCCGATAAATTTAAAAAAGCAGGCGTTGATATTACTCTTACCGTAACTCCCTGCTGGTGCTACGGCTCCGAAACAATGGATATGGACCCAATGACAATAAAAGGCGTATGGGGATTTAACGGCACAGAAAGACCAGGTGCGGTATACCTGGCTTCGGTACTTGCGTCACACGCACAAAAAGGATTGCCCGCATTCGGAATTTACGGACACGATGTTCAGGATGCAGATGATACGTCAATTCCCGAAGATGTACAAAAGAAAATTTTACGCTTTGCAAAAGCGGCTGTTGCAGTTGCAACAATGCGCGGTAAATCGTACCTGCAAATAGGTTCCATAACAATGGGCATAGGCGGCTCAATTATAAACAGCGAATTTTTTGAAGAATACCTCGGTATGAGAGTGGAGTCGGTTGACGAGGTAGAAATAATAAGACGAATGTCGGAGGGCATTTACGATAAAGCGGAGTTTGAAAAAGCCCTTGCATGGACAAAGAAAAACTGCCCCGAAGGATTTGATAAAAATCCCGAATTTGTTCGTGAAACAGATGAAAAGAAAGAGCAATCCTGGGAATTTGTTGTTAAAATGATGTGCATAATCAAAGATTTGTACAACGGCAACAAAAACCTTCCTGAGGGATGTGAAGAAGAAATGGTAGGTCACAATGCCATTGCCGGCGGTTTTCAGGGTCAGCGCCAATGGACAGACTTTTACCCCAACTGCGACTTCCCCGAATCAATGCTTAACTCATCATTCGATTGGAACGGCGCACGTGAACCGTACATTCTTGCAACCGAAAACGATACATTAAACGGTGTTTGTATGCTGTTTGGTAAATTATTAACGGGAACAGCTCAAATTTTTGCCGATGTACGTACATATTGGAGCCCCGAGGCGGTAAAAAAAGCTACAGGATACGACCTTGAGGGTGTTGCAAAGGATGCCGGCGGATTTATTCACCTTATTAACTCGGGTGCGGCTTGCATAGACGCTTGCGGCGAAGTTAAAGATAAAGACGGCAACGGCGTAATTAAACCGTTCTGGGAAATGACCGAAAACGATATGGAGGCTTGCCTTAAAGCAACAACCTGGAATGCTGCCGATAAAGGATATTTCAGAGGCGGCGGTTTCTCATCGAGATTTATTACACGCAGTGAAATGCCCGCAACAATGATGCGTCTTAACCTTGTTAAAGGTTTGGGCCCCGTAATGCAGATTGCCGAGGGCTGGACGGTAAATCTTCCCGATGAAGTATCGGATATACTTTGGAAACGCACCGATTATACTTGGCCCTGCACTTGGTTTGCACCGAGAATTACTGGTAAAGGTGCATTTAAGACCTCATATGACGTTATGAATAATTGGGGAGCAAACCACGGAGCAATAAGCTACGGACATATAGGCGCCGATGTTATTACTCTTTGCTCAATGCTCAGAATTCCCGTATGTATGCACAATGTACCCGAAGATGAAATATACCGTCCCGCAAGCTGGAACGCTTTCGGTATGGATAAAGAGGGACAAGATTTCAGAGCTTGTAAGGCTTACGGACCTATGTATAAAAATATAAGATAAGATAAAATAAATAAAGCAATAAATAAAACGGTTTGGTTTATAATTTAAACCGAGCCGTTTTTGCTTATTATATTTACTGTATTTAAACTTTTTTGCGATTTTTTAATTTTTTTGGGCAAAAAGGGTTGACAAATACTTATAAATATGGTATTATATTCGGGTAGCTTGAAAAAACAATTGCGGCAAATAAAAATACGGAGAGGTGTCCGAGTGGTTTAAGGAGCTAGTCTTGAAAACTAGTGATCTCGTAAGGGACCAAGAGTTCGAATCTCTTCCTCTCCGCCACATTTTTCTTTTATTTTCACCATGGAGAAGTACCCAAGTGGTGAAGGGGCTCCCCTGCTAAGGGAGTAGGTCGGGTAACCGGCGCATGGGTTCAAATCCCATCTTCTCCGCCAAAAGTCCACCGTAATTTTGATAGAATTACGGTGGACTTTTTCTATGCCCGAAAACCGCTTGAAATAACCGTTTCCGTTCATAAGGATGTATTTTCTTATGAGAGATTGGTCGCAACCTCTGCTATGGAGGCTGCGGCCTTTTCTCTTTCTGCGGTAGATCACGGCCTTGACGATTCTGCGATAGCAAGCATTTCCTTTATGGTTGCAAGGTCTACAAGTCCGACACCGGTAAAGTAGATGTCAATGCTCACCCGCTTATGCCCGTTCACCATTTCACTGTTGTGAACCTCGATCCGCTTGATGATCTTATTGACCACCTCCGGCGTGAGCGCTTCCATGCTGGAGTACTCCCTGAGTCCTGCCAGCAAAAGTCGAATATCCACGCTCTCCCGTTCGAGTTCGGCCAGCTCTTTTTCCTTCGTGCTGACGGATTGTAGTAGCTCTGCCTGCTCTTTTTCGTACTTTGCTGCCATACGGGAATAACGCTCGTCAGACAGCTTGCCCGCAAAATTATCCTCATAGAGCTTGGCGATCAACTGGTCGATTTCATCGATACGGTGCTTTTCATTAGCAATATCTGATTTGACAGATCGGATATTCTGATCTTTCCCCGCAGATTGTCGCTTTCCAATCATTTGCAGAAAGAATGATTCGTGACAGGTGACGAAATCTGCAAGATCGCTGACTG
>USKN01000040.1 GCA_900555295.1 uncultured Eubacteriales bacterium | reverse complement strand
CATATGGAAACGGCGAAAAAGTGTTGAGCGAACTTAAAGAAATTGCCGCAGAATATAATATTGCCGACGAACTTTATGAACTTGAAACCATTAACAAGTTTTTAACCTGTGCGGGACTCGGCAATAAAATTAACTTTGATTTTTCAATAGTAAACGATATGAAGTATTACAGCGGAGTGGTGTTTAAAGGCTATATTGAAGAAATTTACACAAGCGTTTTATCGGGCGGCGAATACACGCGCCTTATGCGTAAAATGGGCAAAAGCTCGGGCGCTGTGGGGTTTGCAGTTTATCTTGATTTGCTTGAACGGCTTAATACAACAGACAAAAAATACGATGCCGATTCGGTTATTTTATATGATGACGGTGCTGACGCAGCACAGCTTTTTGCGGCGGTAAAACTGATTGCCGACGGCGGCGCAAGCGTTATTGCACTCAAAGACGCGTCGGGTGTAAAATACAAACAGTTGCTTAAATTTAACGGCAAAGGGGTTGAAATAATTGAAACAAATGATTAACATAGCTCTCCCTAAAGGAAGACTCGGCGAAAAGGTTTACGGTATGTTTGAAAAGGCAGGGTTTGAATGCGACTCCATTAAAGAAAACAACCGAAAACTTATATTTGAAAATAAAGAAAAAGGAGTAAGGTATTTTTGGGTAAAGCCGTCGGATGTTGCAATATATGTTGAGCGCGGAGCGGCGGATATAGGCGTTGCCGGTAAAGATATTCTGCTTGAATATGAGCCCGATGTATACGAACTTTTAGACCTTAAAACAGGTATATGCCGTATGGCGGTTGCGGGCAAGTGTGATTTTTTGGATAATACCGAAAAAACATTGCGTGTCGCCACAAAATTTGTAAATATAACAAGGAATTTTTACGGTAAAAAATCACGTGATATAGATATTATTAAACTTAACGGTTCAATAGAACTTGCGCCTATTTTGGGACTTTCCGACGTAATTGTGGATATAGTTGAAACGGGTACAACGCTTAAAGAAAACGGGCTTATGCCGTTTGAAACCGTAGCCCCCGTAAGTGCCCGCCTTATAGCAAATAAAGCAAGTTTTAAATTTAAAACGCAAATGACCGAAAAAATTACCGAGGCGCTAAAAAAACTTACGGAGGATGAGCAAAATGATTAAAATATACAAGTACGGCGAAGTAAGCAATGATGATATTTTTGCACGTGCGGTAAATAAAACCGATGTTGAAAGCATTGTAGCCGATATAATAGAAAATGTAAAGCAAAACGGCGATAAAGCAATATTTGAATATTGCAAAAAATTTGACGGTGCTGATTTAAAAACGCTTGAAGTAACTCAAAATGAAATTGACGAAGCGTACAATTTGGTAGATGATGAATTTATAAGAATTTTAAATGAGGCCGCTCAAAACATACGTGCATTTCATTCAAAACAGGTACGAAACAGCTTTATTATAAACGAGTGCGACGGTATTGTAACTGGGCAAAAAATTATTCCTATAGAAAAGGCGGGAATTTACGTTCCCGGCGGTACGGCGGCTTATCCGTCAACCGTGCTTATGGACAGTATACCCGCAAAGGTTGCCGGCTGCGCCGAAATAATTATGGTTACACCGCCCGGTAAGGACGGCAAAGTAAACCCCGTAATTTTGGCGGCGGCAAAGGTGGCCGGTATTGACAGAATATTTAAAGTAGGCGGAGCGCAGGCTGTTGCCGCTTTGGCATACGGCACCGAAACAATACCCAAAGCCGACAAAATAGTAGGCCCCGGAAATGCGTTTGTTGCCGAGGCAAAAAAACAGGTTTTCGGCAATGTGTCGATAGATATGATAGCGGGACCGAGCGAAATACTTGTGGTTGCCGACAGTACAAGCAACCCCGCATATGTTGCCGCTGACCTTTTATCGCAGGCGGAGCATGACAGGCTTGCAAGCGCGGTTTTGGTATGCGACAGCGAATTTCTTGCAAAAAATGTGCAAAACGAAATAGAAAAACAGCTTGAAAAACTTGAAAGACGTGATATTGCTCGTGCGTCAATCGACAATAACGGTAAAATAATTGTTGCCGACGATATTATGCGGGCTATTGATATAGCAAACGAAATTGCACCGGAGCATCTTGAATTGTGCGTAGATAATCCGTTTGATTATCTTGATAAAATTAAACACGCAGGCTCGGTATTTATGGGCAAATACTGCCCGGAGGCACTCGGCGATTACTTGGCAGGGCCAAACCATACATTGCCTACAAGCGGAACGGCACGGTTTTCGAGTCCTCTTTCTACAGATGACTTTGTTAAAAAAACACAGTACACATATTATACCAAAGACGCACTTAAAAAGGTAAAGGATGATGTTAAATACTTTGCCGACCGTGAGGGGCTCACCGCTCACGCAAAAAGCGCCGTTATAAGGTTTGAGGGTGAAGACAATGAGTAGGTTTTTGAGCAAGCGGTATAATACAATTGAAGAATATGTTCCGGGTGAACAGCCGCAGGATAAAAAATATATAAAACTTAACACGAACGAGTCGCCGTATCCGCCGTCGGAGAGCGTAATACGCGCCATAGACGGTGCACAGGTAAGTAATTTGCGCCTGTATTCCGACCCCGACAGCCGTAATTTAAAAAATGCTGTTGCGCAGTATTACGGTGTTAAAAGCGAAAATGTGTTTGTGTCAAACGGATCTGATGAAACGCTTAATTTCTTTTTTGCGGCATTTTGCGACAGTGAAAAAAAGGTTGCGTTTCCCGATATAAGTTACGGTTTTTATAAAGTGTTTGCCGATCTTTACGGGATTGACTATATTCAAATACCGCTCGGCATCGACTTTAAAATAAATGTTGACGACTATATAAATATTGGGCGAAACATTTGTATTGCAAATCCAAATGCACCGACGGGACTTGCGCTTGGTTTGGACGATATAGAGAAAATAGTAAAATCAAATCCCGATTATATTGTTTTAATAGACGAAGCTTACGTGGATTTCGGAGCGCAGTCGGCGGTTGACCTTACAAGAAAATATAAAAACCTTGTTGTGGTGCAAACATTTTCAAAGTCGCGTTCGCTTGCGGGCGCAAGGCTTGGTTTTGCAATTGCCGACAGTGAGTTGATATGCGATTTTGAAAAAATAAAATTTTCCACAAATCCGTATAATGTAAATCGCCTTACACAGCTTGCGGGAGTATGTTCGATACGTGACAGAGAGTATTTTGAAAAAACGCGTAACGAAATTATAAAAACACGTGAGTATACATTATGCGAATTAAAAAAACTCGGTTTTTTTGTTACAGACTCGTGTGCAAATTTTGTGTTTGCAAAAAACAGTAAAATAAGCGGTGAAAGCCTTTATAAGGAATTAAAACAAAGGGGTATTCTTGTAAGACACTTCAGCGATAAAAAAATATGCGAGTTTAACCGAATAACAATAGGCACCCAAGAGCAAATGCAAATTCTGATATCAGAAATTAAAAAGATTTTGGAGGGAATTTAAATGATAAACAAAAGAACTGCCGAAATTAAACGAAAAACCGCCGAAACGGATATAAAGCTTTATTTAAATATTGACGGAACGGGTGAGGGGAGTATAGATACCGGCTGCGGATTTTTAAACCATATGCTTACGCTTTTTAAAAAGCACGCAAGATTTGACCTTACTGTTAAGTGCACGGGCGATACCGACGTGGATTATCACCACACGGTTGAGGATATAGGCATATGTTTGGGTGACGCATTTAAAACTGCGCTGGGAGATATGCGCGGTATACAGCGTTACGGTGATATAATACTTCCTATGGACGAAACATTAATAATGTGTGCGCTTGATGTATCGGGCAGAGGATACACGGCATATGATGTAAATATTCCTACGGACAAGGTGGGCGATTTTGACACCGAGCTTGTTTTGGAATTTATATTGGGGTTTGTGCGCCGAGCCGATATTACATTGCATATAAAACAGCTTGCGGGCGAAAATTCTCATCACATTATTGAGGGGATTTTTAAAGCCTTTGCACGCGCAGCGGCAAAGGCCGTTAAGGTAAACAATGAGTATAAAGACGAGATACCGTCAACGAAGGGTGTGCTTTAAAATGATTGCTATTATGGATTACGGAGTGGGCAATATTTTTTCGCTTTACAGCTCGCTTAAATATATAGGCGCCGGCGCGTGCCTTACCAAAAATCCCGACGATTTAAAAAAAGCGGATAAAATAATTTTACCCGGTGTCGGCGCATTTGCCGATGCGGCTTTAAAGCTTGAAAGAAGCGGACTTAAAGACGCACTTTTAAATGAGGTAAAAAACGGAAAACCGCTATTGGGTATATGTTTGGGAATGCAGCTGCTTTTTGAAACAAGCTACGAATACGGAGTACATAAAGGACTTGGGCTTATAAAAGGCGATATTATGCCTATAGCGGATGATATTTCAAAAAAACTTAAAATTCCGCATATCGGATGGAATAAGCTTGAATTTACTAAAAAGGGATATAAAAGCGAAATATTTAAAAACATTAACTCGGGGGATTTTGTATATTTTGTTCATTCGTACTATGCAAAAAACTGCACCGAAAGCGTTACCGCAACGTGCGAATACGGGGCGTGCCTTACCGCGTCGGTGCAAAACAATAATGTGTACGGTACACAGTTTCACCCCGAAAAAAGCGGCAAGACGGGACTTAAAATATTAGAAGCTTTTTCACAGCTTTAGGAGGTTGGTATACTATGGTTATTTTTCCCGCAATAGATTTAATAGATGGCAAGGCGGTAAGACTTGTAAAAGGCGATTACGGTAAAAAAACGGTTTATTCGGATTTGCCGTTAAGCGTTGCCCAAAAGTTTTTAAGCGACGGTGCCGAGTATTTGCACATTGTGGATTTGGACGGCGCAAAAGACGGAACAATACCCAATTTTGAAGTTGTGGAAAGCATTGTAAAAAACACGTCATTAAAAGTTGAAATAGGCGGCGGCATTAGGTGTGAGGACACAATAAAAAAATATTTGGATATAGGTGTATTTAGAGTGATTTTAGGCACGGCTGCCGTTAAAAATCCGGATTTTGCGGCCGATATGATAAAAAAATACGGCGGCAGCATTGCAATAGGCATAGACATAAAAGACGGATATGCCGCAACGGAGGGATGGACGGAAATTTCAAAAAACCACATATATGATATGTGCGAGAATTTTGAAAAAATAGGCGCCGAAACCGTTATATGCACCGATATTTCAAAAGACGGTGCCATGCAAGGCACAAATATTGAACTTTACAAAACTTTAACCCAAAAATTTAATATAAATATTGTTGCGTCGGGCGGTGTAACGGATTTATCTGATATCAGAAAATTAAAAGACAGCGGTGTGTACGGAGCAATTTTGGGTAAAGCGTTGTATACGAAAAATATAGAACTTAAAAGTGCATTGGAGGCGGCAAAATGATTACAAAACGCATAATACCCTGCCTTGATGTGCGTAACGGCAGAGTGGTAAAGGGTATTAATTTTAATAATTTAAATGATGTATCATCGCCTGTTGAGCTTGGTAAAATGTACAGTGAAAGCGGTGCGGACGAGCTGGTGTTTTATGATATTACGGCGTCATATGAAAACAGAGCATTATTTACCGATATTTTAAAACAAGTGGCGCAAAACATATTTATTCCGCTTACGGTTGGCGGAGGGATAAATACGCTTGATGATTTTGACAGAGTGCTTAAATGCGGCGCCGATAAAGTATCGGTTAATACAGGTGCAATTAAAGACCCCGATTTAATTTACAAGGCGGCGCAAAAATACGGCAATCAATGCGTGGTTTTGTCGGTTGATGTTAAAAAGGTTTTGGGTAAATACAAGGTATTTGCCAAAGGCGGACGTGAAAACACGGGTATTGACGCAATTAAGTGGATAAAACAGGGTGTATTAAACGGCGCAGGTGAAATTGTGGTAAACAGTATAGATACCGACGGTGTGCGAGGCGGATTTGACATAGATTTGCTAAAAGAGGTAAACAAAGCGGTAAATGTACCCGTTATTGCGTCGGGCGGTGCGGGGACAATACAGGATTTTGTTGATTTGTTTAAGCAAATTCCCGATATGGACGCAGGACTTGCCGCATCTGTTTTCCATTTTGGAACGGTTAAAATAAGCGATTTAAAAGCCGAGCTTGCAAGGCAAGGCATTAATGTGAGAATATAAACGAAAGGAACTTTTAATATGCTGAACATAGACGAACTTAAATTTGATGAAAACGGATTAATACCCGCAATTGTTACCGATTACGTAACAAAAGAGGTATTAACTCTTGCGTATATGAATAAGGAGAGCCTCGAAATAAGCATTAAAGAGGGCAAAACTTGCTTTTGGTCACGCTCGAGAAAACAGCTGTGGCGCAAAGGCGAAACCTCGGGCAATTATCAGCACATAAAATGTATTACCGCCGATTGCGACCGTGACGCATTAACGGTTGAAGTGGTAAAAGACGGTCCTGCGTGCCATACGGGAGCCGATTCATGTTTTAATGATGTTGTATACGGAGAGAAGATGTGTGATTTTACTGTAAACGATTTAATGAATATGCTCAAAGAACGTAAAAAACTTATGCCCGAAAATTCGTACACCACATATTTATTTGAAAAGGGACTCGACAAAATATTAAAAAAAGTGGGCGAGGAATGTACCGAGGTTATAATTGCCGCAAAAGACCGTGATAAGGCCGAAACAATATACGAAATTGCCGATTTGGTATATCATACGCTTGTACTTATGATTGATTCGGGAATTGAGCTTGACGACATTATAAAAGAACTTGCGTCGAGAAATATTATAGACCACAAAGTTAAACAGGAGAAAATGACAAAATGATTTTATCTGATTTGCATATTCATTCAACATACTGCGACGGAAAATCGACTTTGGAACAGACGGTTAAAGCCGCAATAAATATGGGACTTGAAAGCATAGGCTTTTCGGGACATTCGTATACCACATTTGACACATCTTACTGTATGTCGCATAACGGAACCGTGCAATATATAAACGAAGTGCAAAAACTAAAAAAACAATATGCCGACAAAATAAAAATTTATCTTGGTATAGAACGTGATTTTTATTCTGCGGATACAAGAGCCGATTATGATTACGTAATCGGCTCGGTGCATTATATATACGTAAACGGCAGTTATTTACCGATTGACGAAAGCGGCGAAGTATTAAAGCAAATATGCGATAAATACTTTAATTCAAATTATATTGAGCTTGTAAAGGCGTATTATAAAAATGCGGTGTGTGTTGCAAAAAAAACAAGAGCCGATATAACGGGACATTTTGATTTAATAACAAAATTTTGCGGCAGCGGACTTTTTTCGTCTGATGACGCGGAGTATAAAAAAATTGCCGAAAACGCTGTGCAAAGTGCCGCCGAGTATTGCAATTTGTTTGAAATAAACACGGGCGCAATATCGCGCGGATATAAAAAAGAGCCGTACCCGTCGCGCTTTTTGATTGAAACAATAAAAGACTGCAACGGCAGAATTATACTTTCAAGTGACAGCCACAGCGAAAAAACTTTGTGCTATATGTTTGATGAATGTATAAGTATTTTAAAAAGTGTCGGATATAAAAGCGTTACTGTTTTTGAAAACAATAAATTTGTTGAAAAAGATATTTGAGTGTGTTATAATGAATAAAAAAGAGGAAAATCACCTCATCAGTCACTGCCGTGACAGGGCAGAATGTCAACCAAGTGCAACATAAACTTCTTTAGGTGATTTCCAACCAAGACATTTACGTGGACGATTATTGATTAAATCAACAACTACATCTAATTGAGCTTGTGATAAAGTACGAAAATCATAACCTTTTGGAAAGAAAAATCTTAAAATATCATTAGTGTTTTCGTTAGTGCCTCTCTGCCACGGTTTGTGCGGTTCGGCAAAATACACAGGAGTTTTTAAGTTTTCCTCCAAGATCCGAAATTCAGAAAATTCGGAGCCATTATCTAAAGAAATACTTTTAACAATATGGTTGTTTAGTATTTTTTCAATAACTAACCTGGTTTCCGTTGCATTTCTGGTATTAAGTTTTCCGGCTACCAGAAATCTTGACTTTCGATCAACAAAACTTACAATCAAACCTTTTCCAATACCACCGTAAATAGTATCGCCCTCCCAATCACCAATCCGTAAACGGTTTTTGATTTCTTCAGGCCATTCCGGAATTAAGCGGTCGGGATGAATAACATTACAATTATGATGTACATAGTTCCTGTTTTTGCCCCTGCGGCGAAGGTGAGTATTTGGCGAGATTTTTGGTAAATCACCACGCTTAATATAGCGATATATGGTTGAAACACCAACAAATTGCCCCGGGTAATCTGCACGCATACGATTAACTATCTGTTCAGGAGTCCAAAATAAGTTTATTTTTTCTACAACATAGTTATATTTAAAACTACCGGGTTTTAAAGCAGTTCGTCGAATTTGCCGCCGGCGGCAAATAGTTTGAATTTGTGCTCTCCAATGATGATAATTAAAATCATTATCACTTTTGTGTTTAGGAGGATATTTAGCACGATTTCTGCTAACTTCACGGCTTATAGTAGATGGACTTCTGCCTAATAGATAAGCAATTTGGCGAAAAGATTTACCCTCGCTTAAAAGTTTTTGTAGACAAATTCGTTCATCGTGTGTAAAATGTATATATGACGACATAGCAATCTCCTTTGTGTTAATCGTTTTATGCTAAATACATTTTACACAAAAATTGCTGTGTTGTCTATATTTTTATGTGTTGCACTTCATATGATAACATACCCAGCTTCCCCTCAAGGGGAAGCCATTATTTGCGCGCCAATTTACATATCTTTTAATTAATAACAAACAAATGCTTGCGGATATTATCCGCCCATATGGTGGGCATTGGGGAAGCCATTGATTGTGCACTAATTTAAATATATTTTAATTTTAAAAATGCCGCATTAATGAACAATACAGAAAAACCAAATCATTCATTCAAAGCGGCACAAAATTATAAACTATTTAAGAGCAATAACAACTTTTCTGTTCATACCCTGCCCTACACTATATGTTGTAACATACTCATCATCCTGGAGTGCCGAGTGAATAATACGTCTTTCGTATGCGTTCATCGGTTCAAGAGTTGTATTGCGGTGTGTTCTTTTAACCTTTTCGGCAAGCTTGTGCGCAAGGCTTTCAAGCGCCTCCACTCTTTTTTGACGGTAATTTTCGGTATCGAGCGATACTTTTACAAAACTTTCATCACCGCGGTTTACCGCAAGGCTTGTAAGGTGCTGCAATGCGTCGAGTGTTTCGCCGCGTTTGCCTATTACTATACCCATATCGTCGCCCGAAATCTCAATTTTTAAAACATCATCGGTTAATTGAGTTTCTATTTTTATATTACTCTCATTCATATTTTCAAAAAGACCGCTTAAAAATTCTTTTGCGCGTTTTTCAAGGTTTGGCGCATACGTAACTTTTACGCAAGCGTCTTTATTGCCAAATCCCAAAAAGCCTTTTGAGCCTTCTTCTATTACTTCAACATTAACATCGTCAATGCTAACACCGAGTTCTTCCAAAGCCAAACTGATAGCTTCGTCTTTTGTTTTAGCCGCTTTTTCAACTGTCTTCATAACGATTTAACCTCTCTTCTTCTTTTTCTTTTTGCCGTATTTTGCTTCTTTTTCTGCCTTTTTTTCTATTAAGCGTGCGTTTTCAATATCGATTTCAACGGCAAGTTTCTTTTTATAATATCCGTTAAGAGCAACTGTTTGCAAAAGTGCAAGTATATTTGATACTATCCAATAAAGGCCGAGTGTTGCCGGCATTGTAAATGTTATCCAAAGAGTCATAAGCGGCATCATAAGCGACATTGACTTGGTCATACTCTCTGCCGTATCGGTACCCGAAGCCGAGGTTTGCTTTTGGTCGGGTGAAAGCACTCTCGCCTTTTTAACAGGCTCCTCGCTTTTCTTTTCGGCTTTCTTTTTATCGCTGTTTGCCATCATAGTTGTAATTTTGGTTGAAAAATATGTTGTAACCGTTGCTATAATAGGAACAAGCCACAAAATGGATATTTTACGTATGCTCGGTGCCTCCGCAAGGTTTATTCCCAAAAAATCAAAATTAATAAAAAGCTTGTCAACCGTTTCGGCAAGTACTATTTGAAGCTGGCGCTGCGCGTTTGAAAGCTTATCGCCCTCTATGCCTATTTTTTCAACAAATTTGCTTATAATCGCCCAATTGTCCGCATTTGTAACAAGTTTGTTCCACGAACCCGTAAGGTTGGTAATTTTTGAAAAGTCCGTCATACCTATAGCTTTAAGTATTGCCTCGTTGCTCAAATGTTTCATATAAGTGAGCGGCTGATATATAACGCGGTAAAGTCCAAAAAGTATGGGCATTTGTATAAGCAGCGGCAGGCAGCCCCCTGCAGGGTTTACACCGTATTGTTTATACAGTTTCATAGTTTCTTCGCTCATTTTTTGCTGATCGTACTTATACTTTTCTTTAACTTCTTCTACTTTGGGCTGAAGCTGCTGCATTTTTGTTGTGGATTTTTGCTGTTTAAGTGCAAGCGGTAAAATTACAAGCTTTATAAGCACTGTAAATATAATAAGCGACCATCCGTAATTGCCCACAAAGCTATATATAAAACCGAGTATATAGCCAAGCGGTGTGGTAATAATTTTGTCAAACATAAGTTTCCTCCTATTTAAGTGGGTCATAACCGCCCTCGTGGAACGGGTGGCATTTTAAAAGCCTTTTTACCGCAAGAAAACTACCTTTAAGCGCACCGTATTTTTTTACCGCAAGGTATGCGTACTCCGAACACGTGGGCACAAAACGGCAGCAAGGTTTTTTAAGCGGCGATATATACTTTCTGTAAAAAGCAATAAGCCATAAAATTATTTGTTTCATTTTATATTCATTTCTTTTCGCTGTTAATTTTTTTGATTTAACCCCGATTTATTAACACAATATTCAAAATTTTTTTTTACGTCAAAAAATGCTGCGCCGTCTATTGCACTGCGTGCGGCAACAACAATATTATACCCGTCTTTTAAATTATTTTTAAAACAATAATAACTTTCGCGTATAAGGCGCTTTGCGCGGTTTCTTGTATGCGCTTTGCCTATTGTTTTGGATACTGTAATACCGAGCCTTGTATTTTTACCCGACTCTTTGTTTACTCTGTTTGCCTTATAATAATGAAACACTATATATCGGGTTACAATTTTTTTACCTTTTTTATATGCGTACCTAAATTCGCGATTTAACTTTACTGTCCCTTTCATACGGTACCGAACCTCCGAAAAAAATACGGGTTTTTTAAGCAAAAAATTTCGATTATATTGAAAAAGACCACACTAAACACTGTGGTCTTCTAAAGATTGGCAATCATTTTATTTCATGCGGTCAGTGTTCACATAAAAATTTATAAAAAATTATGCCGACAAAACTTTTCTGCCTTTTAATCTTCTGCGAGCCAAAACTTTTCTGCCGTTTCTGTCGCTCATTCTTTTTCTGAAGCCGTGTACTTTACTTCTGTGTCTTACATTAGGCTGGAATGTTCTTTTCATCTCCCGATGCACCTCCTTACAAACAACTCCCGTTTTTATATAAAATAAAAAAGAGTTTTATCCTTTAAAATAAATAAACAAATATCTAAAAAAACAAT
>USKN01000039.1 GCA_900555295.1 uncultured Eubacteriales bacterium | reverse complement strand
GCATGTGTTAGGCACGCCGCCAGCGTTCGTCCTGAGCCAGGATCAAACTCTCTATTAAAATATTTAAAGCCTTTTATTCAAAAGGCTTAACATTTCAGAGTTTAAGCTCATTACTTATTCTGACTTACTTTAGTAAAAAGGTTATTTCTTTTTACACGATTTCTCAATTGAATTTTCGAGAACCTTTTATATGCTGTTCATTTTTCAAAGATCAGTTGTTGCATTTGCTTTTTCAATTGCAACTTCTATATATTACCACAGTTGAAACGATTTGTCAATACTTTTTTTAAAAGTTTTTTATTTTTTTAACTTTAATTAAACATTGATAATCGCTTTATCAACGGTGCTTGAATAGTATACTACATTTTTTGCCGCTTGTCAACCCTTTTTTTCAACTTTTTTTAAAATATCTTAAAAAAGTTGAAAAGTTTATTTACAAGCTGCACACAACGTCCTCCAAAAGCTTATTAAAACGCTCCGCAGCCTTATTTGCCGCATCTTTTACTTCTATATGCGACAGAGGGCTTGGGTTTATACCTGCCGCCATATTTGAAATAAGGCTTATGCCTCCTATCCTCATACCTGCGTGTTTTGCCGCAATTGCCTCACCGACGGTACTCATACCCACCGCGTCGGCACCCAATGCCGACAGCATTTTAATCTCGGCGGGAGTTTCGTAATTGGGGCCGCCGAGCTGAACGTATACGCCGCGCTTTATATCGGTTTTACTGTCTTTGGCGCAAGCAAATATAATATCTTTTATATTATTATCGTATACATACGTCATATCGGGAAAACGTTCGCCGAATTCACCGTAATTTTTACCGATTAACGGCGACGGAACAAATAACGAAATATGATCGTCTATTACCATTAAATCGCCCGCCTTAAAGTTTTTGTTTATTCCGCCCGCGGCATTGGTAAGTATAATATTTTTGCACCCCATTAATGCGGCTGTACGCACAGGCCTAACCGTTTGCTCCGGCGTGTAACCTTCATAGTAATGCACACGTCCGCTCATAACCATAACGGGAGTATTTTTTATATATCCAAACACAAAGCAGCCGTTATGTCCGTCAACGGTGGAAACGGGAAACCCGTCAAGCTTGTTATAAGGTACGGTTACGGCATTTGTAAGTTTATCCGCAAAGCCGCCGAGTCCCGAACCGAGAACAACTGCCGTTTTGGGTACAATATTTGTTACGTTTTTTATATATTCAACATATTTTTTGAAATTATTCATAAATATTCACCGTCTATGCATTATGCGATATTGAAGTTAATATACCAAGCATAATAAAGCTTGAAACCATACTGCTGCCGCCGTAACTTACAAACGGCAATGTTATACCCGTAAGCGGAATCATTTTTATAACGCCGCCCACTATTATAAATGTTTGATATGCAAAACAGCTTACAAGCGCCACACTTAATGCCTTATTAAACTCATTATGTGTTTTTAGGGCAATTTTAAACCCTCTGTACGAAAAAATAAAATACAGCATAATAATTGCAACGCCTATAAACATACCCATTTCCTCGCATATTGCCGAAAAAATAAAATCTGAATGTACTTCGGGAATAAAGTACGGGTCACCGTTTCCTATACCCGTACCGAAATAGCCGCCGGAGGCAATTGCCGTAAGCGACTGTACTATTTGATAGCCTTTGTTTGTTGCGTCCGCCCACGGGTCGAGCCACGTACTCACCCTTACTTTTATGTGAGGCGTTAAAAAATATCCGCCGACGGAACCGAGTACCGCAAGAACCGTATTTAATATTATAAGACGTATATTTGCATCATAAAGCAGCTGCATTGTAAAGTATACAAGCATAAACAAAACCGCTGTTCCCCACTCTCTTTGAAGCACCAAAAAGCCGAGGCAGATGTACACATAGCAAAACAGGAGCCAATCTTTATACGAAACACCGAGTAATTTTTTGTTTAGTTTTGCAACGGAGCTTCCTTTTTTTGAATAAAAACAAGCCATTGTAAACGCATACAAAACTTTTATAAATTCCGACGGCTGAACAGACAGTTTGCCTATCATTATCCAATTTCGCGAACCTGCGACGGCGCGTGCAAAAACAAGCGTTACAACAAACAATGCAAAAGAAAGCGCCATATAAAAATAAGTAAGCATATTCCATTTTTTAAAAATACGGTATACAAAATAGCTTACAAAAAACACTCCCACACCTATGCAAAACCAAATTACCTGATTTTTGCCTTTATCGGCGTCTATGCGAAACAGCATAATGCACCCTATACTTACAAGCATAGATACCATTAAAAACATATATACGTCGCCGAGTTCAAAACGGCTCATAACAAAATAAACCGCAATATTAATGGCGCACAATGCCGCACCGCACTCCACAACCGAAAAAATTTCGGCTTTATAATAAAAATACAGCAAGAAAAATCCTATTATATTTATAAATACCACCATAAGCATAGGCTTAACTCTTGTTCCCGATAATGTTTTCATTACGTTCACCGCCTTATCTTACAGAAGTGCTGTCAACAAATATAAAGCTGACGTCGCCAAACGATATTTTATCGTTATCTTTTATTCGAACAGGGTGCGACGACGATATTTTTTCGCCATTTACGTAAGTTCCGTTTGTGCTTTTTAAATCTTCAATATAGAACTTATCTTCATCGAAAAATATTCTTGCGTGATTTTTTGACAAATACTTATCGTTTATGTAAATGTCACATTTTTTACTGCGCCCTATTGTAGCCTGCTCACGTATTGAATAGCTTTCGTAAATTTTAAAATTCAGCTCTTTTCTTAAATTAATAAGTTTTAAATAGCCGTACCCGTCCTCATCTGCCTTGCTCATACGGCGCGCGTCGGATATATCAAGATACACAAGTCTTACAACGCTGTATATAAACATATATACAACCACAACAAATACATATTTTAATATATCCGATATCAGAGTGTACATAAAATCCCCTCCGTCGTTTATTGGTTTTTCTTTTGCCTGTCATATATTTGTTTTAAATACTTACCCGTATATGACTTTTTACATTTTATTATTTCTTCGGGTGTACCTGAACAAACAATATTTCCACCGCGTTCGCCGCCCTCGGGTCCCAAATCTATAATATAATCGCTTACTTTTATAACATCAAGGTTATGCTCAATAACAATAACGGTATTACCCGTATCGGCAAGCTCGCCCAAAACTTCTATAAGCTTGTGAACATCTGCCGTATGAAGTCCCGTTGTGGGTTCATCGAGAACATAAACAGTGCGTCCCGTACTGCGTTTGCTCAATTCGGTTGCAAGCTTAATACGCTGTGCTTCACCGCCCGAAAGGGTTGTTGACGGCTGACCTATTTTTATATAGCCGAGTCCTACATTATAAAGCGTTTGCAATTTGCGTTTGATTTTGGGTATATTTTCAAAAAATTCAAGTCCCTCTTCAACAGTCATTTCAAGAACATCATTTATGTTTTTGCCTTTGTAATGCACTTCAAGCGTTTCTCTGTTATAACGTTTTCCTTTGCAAACCTCGCAAGGTACGTAAACATCCGATAAAAAGTGCATTTCGATTTTTATTATTCCGTCGCCGCTGCACGCCTCGCATCTGCCGCCGCTTACGTTAAAACTGAAGCGCCCCGATTTGTAGCCTCTTATTTTTGCCTCGTTTGTTTGTGCAAAAACTTCGCGGATATCACCGAAAACGCCTGTATATGTGGCCGGGTTTGAGCGCGGTGTTCTGCCGATTGGCGATTGGTCTATAACAATAATTTTATCAAGGTTTTCTTCGCCCAATATTTCTTTGTGTTTGCCGCCTTTTTGCTTTGCACGGTTTAAATCACAGGCAAGCTGTTTTGAAAGTATTTCGTTTACAAGGCTTGATTTACCCGAACCCGAAACACCCGTTACGCATATAAACTTGCCGAGAGGAAAATCTACCGTTATGTTTTTAAGGTTGTTTTGCGCCGCTCCCACAACAGTAAGCATTTTGCCGTTTCCGTCACGGTGTTTTTTGGGGATTTCAATGTATTTTTTACCGCTTAAATACTGCCCCGTAATGCTGCTATCGTTTTGCATTACCTCGCTTGCCGTACCTTTTGCAACAATGTTTCCGCCGTGAACGCCTGCTCCCGGCCCTACATCTACAATATAATCCGCCGCACGCATAGTGTCTTCATCGTGTTCAACAACAATTAAAGTATTACCCAAATCACGCAGTTTTTTAAGCGTTGCCAAAAGTTTATCGTTATCGCGCTGGTGAAGCCCTATACTCGGCTCATCGAGTATATACAAAACACCCGTAAGTTTTGAGCCTATTTGAGTTGCAAGACGAATTCTTTGCGCCTCACCGCCCGAAAGTGTTCCGGCACTTCGCGAAAGCGTAAGGTAATCGAGCCCTACGTCAATCAAAAACGAAAGACGGGAATTAAGCTCTTTTAAAATTTGCTTTGCAATTACTTTTTCTTTTTCGGTAAATACAAGCCCGTCAAAAAACTTTTTGGCGTCGCATACGGCAAGGTCGGTAACATCGGAAATGTTTTTATCGCCAACGGTTACCGCAAGCACCTCGGGTTTTAAACGTTTGCCCTTGCAGCTGTGGCATACTTTATGGCTCATAAGCGCCTCAAGTTCGGTTTTGCCAAACGAAAAAGAATCGTGATAACGTCTGTCAAGGTTAATTATAACACCTTCAAATTTTTCGTATTTGGTAATGCTTTTATATTTAAATTCAAGCGGAACATCGGAGCCGAATAAAATTGCATTTTGCGCCTCTTCCGAAAGTTTGTTCCACGGAGTATCAAAATCAAATCCGTAATGATCTGCCAAAAGTTTAAGCCAGCCGTAATTGTATGATGTTTTTTCCATTACGTTAAACCAGCCGTGGGCGTTTATTGCACCTTCACGTATTGATTTTGTTTTATCGGGTATAACCAAATCAACATCTATTTCTTCGAGCGAGCCGATACCGCTGCATACGGGGCAAGCACCCAGCGGACTGTTAAACGAAAACAGGCGCGGACTCAATTCCACCATATCTATACCGCAGTCGCGGCAGGAATAATTTTGGCTGAACACAAGTTCACCCGAACCGTCAACCAATGCAATAACTATACCGCCGCCGAGTTTGAGCGCACTTTCAACCGAATCGGTAAGACGCGTGTTTATACCCTCTTTTATTTTAATTCTGTCAACAACTATTTCAATTGTATGGCGGTGGTTTTTTTCGAGTTTTATATTATCGTACAAATCGCATATTTTACCGTCTATGCGTACCCTTGCATAACCGTTCTTTTTGGCGCTTTCCAAAACTTTTGTATGCTCGCCTTTTTTATCGCGTACAGCGGGTGCAAGAATTTGAATTTTTGTACCTTCGTCGTTTTTAAGTATTCTGTCAACAATTTCATCTATTGTTTGCTGTTTGATTACCTTGCCGCATTTTGGGCAGTGCGGAATACCTATACGGGCAAACAAAAGTCTTAAATAATCGTATATTTCGGTTACCGTACCGACAGTTGAACGCGGATTGCGCGCCGTTGTTTTTTGGTCTATGCTTATAGCCGGCGAAAGACCCTCTATATTATCAACGTCGGGCTTGTCCATTTGACCCAAAAACATTCTTGCATATGATGAAAGCGACTCAACGTATCTTCTCTGTCCCTCGGCATAAATAGTATCAAATGCAAGCGACGATTTACCCGAACCGCTAAGTCCCGTCATAACAACAAAACTGTCGCGCGGGATATCCAAATCAATATTTTTTAAATTATGTTCTCTTGCCCCTCTTATTTTAATATACTCCTGCAATTTACAATTCACCCTTTAATTTTATAATTTCATCTCTGTAATATGCTGCTATTTCGTATTCCATAGCCTTTGCCGCTTCTTTCATAAGCTTTGTATATTCGGCAATTTTTTCTTCGGTTGTAACAGGTTTATCTTTTACCGATACTGCGTCTTTTTCGTCTGTATCGACTGTGTTTAAAAGTTCGCGTATATCTTTTTTAACGCTCTTTGGCACAATCCCGTACTTTTCGTTATAATCGGACTGTATCTTTCGGCGTCTGTTTGTTTCGTCAATTGCGCGTTTCATTGAACCCGTTACGGTATCGGCATACATTATAACTCTGCCGTGAACATTACGTGCGGCTCTGCCTATTGTTTGTACAAGGCTTGTTTCGCTGCGCAAAAATCCCTCTTTATCGGCGTCCAAAATTGCAACAAGCGATACTTCGGGGATATCAAGCCCCTCACGCAAAAGGTTTATACCAACCAAAACATCAAACACACCCAAACGTAAATCCCTTACAATTTCCATACGTTCGGTTGTTTTAATATCGCTGTGCAAATATTTAACTTTTATATCCGCCTCACGCAAATAGTCGGTAAGGCTTTCGGCCATTTTTTTTGTGAGGGTTGTTACAAGTACGCGTTCACCCTGCTCGGTGGCCGTATGAATTTCGTTTATCAAATCATCTATCTGTCCCTTTACGGGGCGCATAATAATTTCGGGGTCTATAAGTCCCGTAGGACGTATTATTTGTTCGACGGGGGTGCCGCTGTGCTCCGTTTCATATTTTGCCGGAGTTGCACTTACAAATATAACCTGATTTATTCGTTTTTCAAACTCGGCAAAATTAAGCGGACGGTTATCGTATGCGCTCGGCAGTCTGAAACCGTATTCAACCAAAGTGTCTTTACGCGACCTGTCGCCCGCATACATTGCCCCTATTTGCGGTATTGTAACGTGTGATTCGTCTATAACAAGCAAAAAATCATCGGGGAAGTAATCGATTAACGTATACGGAGGACTGCCCGGCTTTCTTCCGCTTATATGACGGCTGTAATTTTCTATTCCCTGGCAAAAGCCTATCTCCTGCATCATTTCCAAATCATAATTTGTGCGCTGTGTAATTCTTTGAAGTTCCAGCGCCTTATCGTTTTGTTTAAAATATGCCTGACGTTCGGTTAATTCATCACCTATGGTTTTTATGGCACGTTTCATTTTTTCGGCAGTTGTGGAGTAGTGCGACGCGGGAAAAATAACAATATGTTTTCTAAATGCAAGTATTTCACCCGTCACAATATCAATTTCACATATTTTATCTATTTCATCGCCGAAAAATTCAACTCTTATTGCACGCTCGTTTGTATTTACGGGAAAAATTTCCACAACATCGCCGCGTACTCTGAAAGTTCCGCGCACACAGCTTATATCGTTTCTGTCGTATTGAATTTCAACAAGTTTACGCAAAAGGTTATCACGTCCGTATTCGGTACCCGCCCTTAAACTTATCATAAGGTTTTTGTAATCGTCGGGGTCACCCAAACCGTATATGCACGAAACGCTTGCCACAATTATAACATCACGGCGTTCAAAAAGCGACGCGGTTGCACTATGGCGCAGTTTATCTATTTCATCATTTATAGACGCGTCTTTTTCTATATAAGTGTCTGTATGCGGAATATATGCCTCGGGCTGATAATAATCGTAATACGACACAAAATATTCAACCGCATTGTTTGGAAAAAACTCTTTAAATTCACTGCACAACTGTGCCGCAAGTGTTTTATTATGCGCTATAACAAGTGTGGGGCGGTTAACTTTTTCTATTGTTTTAGCAATGGTAAAAGTTTTTCCCGAACCTGTTACGCCCATAAGCGTTTGAAACTTTTTGCCGTTTATTACACCGTTCGACAATTTATTTATAGCCTCTGTTTGGTCGCCCATAGGCTCAAACGGCGAAAAAACTTTAAAGTCCGACACATCAAACACCTCCGTATCATAAGTTATTTTACACTAATTCAATATACATTATAACAAAGAAATTTCTAAAATTCAAGGGTCTTTTATTAAAAACCAAACCCCGCTTTGCATTATGCAAAACGGGGTTTGGTCGATTGGGAAATTAAGTTTTAATGTATTATATTATTCAACCGTAACGGATTTTGCAAGATTACGCGGTTTATCCACGTCAAGTCCTTTAGCGGTTGATACATAATATGCTATAAGCTGAAGAGGTATTACGGATATAATCGGCGAAAGCATTTCATCGATATCGGGAATATAAAATACATCATCATACCCCACATTGCTGAATTTTTCGTTTAATATACCCAGAACATATGCGCCCCTTGTTACAACCTCTTTTACATTACTGTCCATTTTGGGTTTAAGATATTCGTTGGTGGAAATACTTATAACCACAGTGTCTTTTTCTATTAATGCAATCGGCCCGTGTTTAAGCTCACCGCCCGCATACGGCTCCGAATGAATATACGATATTTCTTTAAGTTTGAGTGAACCTTCCATTGCAACAGCCCAATCAAGACCGCGTCCCAAAAAGAATATGTCGGTTTCTTTTGTAAATTGCATACTCAATTTGCGTATTGCTTCTTCATTTTCCAAAATCTTTTCAACAAGTTCGGGAGTTTTAAGCAAATCAAACTTATAATCCTTTATTTTTTTAGCCGAAAGAGTTTTTTTGTTTTCGGCAATAAAAAGCGCAAGCGTATACATAGCAATAAGCTGTGTTGTATATGCCTTGGTTGACGCAACCGCAATTTCGGGGCCTGCGTGCGTGTAAAACACAAAGTCAGCCTCTCTCGATACCGTGCTTCCCACAACGTTTGTAACCGCAAGCACTTTGGCACCGTGAGATTTTGCAAGTCTTAATGCGGCAAGAGTATCTGCCGTTTCGCCCGATTGGCTTATTACAACAAGCAGGTAATTGGGTTTAATAATCGGGTCGCGGTATCTAAACTCCGACGCAATATCTACCTCTACGGGTATACCCGTCATTTTTTCTATTGCGGTTTTGCCCACAAGACCTGCGTGGTATGCCGTTCCGCAAGCTACAATGTATATTTTTTCAACATTTTCTATATCTTCGGGTTTGAGCATATCAAACGACACGCTTTTATCCATACTTATTCTGCCTGCAAGCGTATCTTTAATTGCTTTTGGCTGTTCGTGTATTTCTTTTAACATAAAGTGGTCGTATCCCGCTTTTTCCGCCGCATTATCATCAAACGTTACTTTATAAACGGCACGGTTAATTTGCTGTTTGTCTACGGTATATATTTTTGCGGAGTTTTTGTAAAGCACCACATATTCGTTATCTTCAAGCAAATAAACATTGCGTGTTTCTTTTAAAACTGCGGGAATATCCGACGCAACGAATTTTTCGTTATCTTTAAGTCCTATAATAAGCGGACTGTCTTTTCTTACCGCAATAAGTTTATCGGGTTCGTCTGTTTTAAACACGCATATTGCGTAACTGCCATCTAATTTTTTTGTTGCCTCTATTACAGCGTCAAGCAAATCGCCCGCATAATAATAGCTTATAAGATTGGGTATAACCTCTGTGTCCGTTTCGGATTTAAATTCATATCCGTTTTCTTTTAAAAAGCTGCGCAATTGCTCGTGATTTTCTATAATACCGTTGTGTACAACCGCAATTGTACCGTCACAGCTTAAATGAGGATGCGAATTAACATCGCTCGGTGCGCCGTGTGTTGCCCAGCGTGTATGACCTATTCCTATTGTGCCGCTTAAATCAACATTTTGAGCCGCGTCTTTTAAATTTTGGAGTCTGCCTTTTACTTTACAGCATTTAATTTTACCGTTTGCAAGTATTGCAACTCCGGCAGAGTCGTAACCTCTGTACTCAAGTTTTTCAAGCCCGTCAAACAAAATGGGCGCCGCTTCTCTTTCACCGATATAACCTACAATTCCACACATATTTTGTGCCTCCTAAAAAAAATATTTTTTGTTTAACCTGCAAAAAGGGCATACTTCCCCCAAAGCAAAACCAAACATTTTTTTAAAGGCTCAACACCAAACCGAATTTGTAATGCAAATTGCTCTGCACCTTTACCGGTTGTTTACGGCAGTGTGTATGCCGCGGGGCATCCGCCGAAAATTCGATAATCCCCGTCCTCGTCAACTTAAGCAGAAAAAAAGCCAAACCAATGCGTGGTTTGCACTCTCTTGCCTGACATAAGTCCCGGCGCTATACGGATAAACCGTATTTTAACATCACAAAACAGACAGCCTTTTATGCCTGTTTTTGTATATTATAACTTGTATTTATAAATTTGTCAAGTTTTAAGCACCTTTTTTTATTATATGCATATAATGTACGGAGGTGAATATTTAATGGACAAAATGAATGAAGAAATTATAAACGGTTTAAAAGAAAGCAATTTTAAAAGCGAAATAAACAAACTAAGCAACGACGATTTAAAAAGACAGGTTAAAAACCTTAATCGCGGCGAGGTTATAAGAAAACTGCGTTCTATGGGATTGGGTTCGGTTGCCGACAGGTACGCAAACACAAGCGATGACGATATTGTAAAACTGATATCCAAAAATCCCGATATATTAAGACGTATAAACCAATTTTTGAAATAATAAAACAATAAATGTATAGGAGGTATTTTTGTTATGGCTGACGACATTGCCGCAAAACTTAAAACAATGCTTGATAACCCCGAGATAATAAAGCTTATAGGAAGTATGGCTCAAAACACAAACACGCCCGACACGGGAAGTGTTGAAAGCGCACCTGCCGACAGTACGCAGGGCAGTGACCAAATGATATCCACAATAAAAAATGCAATTGACACGCTCGGCGGCGGAAGCGATAACCGAATAACGCTTTTGAGCGCACTGAAGCCTTATATGCGCCAATCGAGGGCGGGGCAGATAGACACTGCGATACGTGTTTTGAAAATATCAAGACTTTCAGGCTTATTTAAAGAATTATAATCGGAGGTAACAATGTATAAAAGATATTATGACGGTTATCCCTCGGACGTGATAGACGGCAATGCTGTGGTTATGCCGAGCGGTGAGACACCAAAAAAAGAAGCCGACAAAAATGCCGACGCGCCCCAAAGCGGCGCAAGCAAAAGCCAAACGTCCGTTGCCGAAGTCTATGCCGACAAAACCGATAACAGCTTAAACGGCGATATTTCGGTAGACGGCGGACTGCTTGCGCCCTTTGGGCTTGGCAACACAAAAACCGACGATTTAATTTTAATCGGCGTATTGATTATACTTTTAACCGAAAGCGACAGTCCCGATATGCCATTATTACTTATTGTAGCGTTTATATTTTTATCGGGGTATGTTATATAACAATTAAAACCTGCTGCAAATATTTACAGCAGGTTTTAATTGTTATATAAATTTGTATTCCTGTGTTTTGTAATTTACAACAACCTTGCTTCCGTCGGAGTATGTAACGGTATACTCATCGGGCGCGGTGTTTTTATGCGATACCATAAATTCGGTTTGCAGGCGGTATGTTTTTTTGTATTCATCATATGCCTCTTTTATTTTTGATACGCTGTATTTAAGCTGTTCGTCGGTATCGCACATTATATCCTCTCTGCCGAGCCAATCTATATTGCCTCCCGTCATAAACTTTGAATAAAAGTAAAAAGACGGACGTGAACCGTATTCCAAACATCTTAAATGATTTTTTTTATCTTTAACCGTATAGTTTACCGTATCGGTTGTTGAGTTTGAAAGAATAATTCCGTGGTATACAAGCGGCCAAAGAGGTATTTCGTCGTCAAGACAGTCATACTCCGTTCTCGGCCACGAAACATACAACCCATAATCGAGATATTTTGCCGCAAAATCAAATGTTCCCTCCGACGCAAAACCGCCAAAAAGACTGCGGCTCATTTTCATTATCTCATTATTGCGTTCAAGCGTTTGTATGTAGTTTGAGGGGTGCGATTTATCGTAACATTTTAAAAGCGGTATTACCGACATAACGTCTATATAATGCAATCCCTCAAATCCCAATTCCTTTACTTTGGGCAAATCGCGTTTTGCAAATTCAAGCGCCGCCTCGGGGCAAAGACGGTACATTCTTCCGCCGCTCCAGCCCTGACCCGAATAACAAAAGGAGCCTTCTTTGTTTTTTACAAGAATTTTATCTTTGTCA
>USKN01000038.1 GCA_900555295.1 uncultured Eubacteriales bacterium | reverse complement strand
GTAATAGCCCCTTATAGGGGCTGTGCAAACCACCAGTTTACTGGTGGTTATGATTTTTTTGTGTGCAAAAAAGCAATTATATCTTTTTAAGACCTATTGTAACTTTTTCACCGTTTATATTCCACTCCTTGCTTGTTTCGCAAGTGCTGTCGGGAATAATATCAACTGCAAGTACTTCGTCCGAAATAGTGTTTTTAAACTTATCAAAAATTGCCTCAATTTTTTGATTTCCTTTGTGATATACTTCAATTTTATCCATTACTTCAAAACCGCAGTCTTTACGCATTGTTTGTATTTTACTGATTATTTCGCGTACAAATCCCTCATCTAAAAGTTCGGGTGTTAAATTTGTATCCAATATTACAGATACACCGTTTTCGGATGCTGATGCGTAACCATCTGTTTGAGCGGCTTCTATAAGCAAATCTTCTCTTTCGAGTTTTACTTGGCAGTCTTTGCACTCAATTGTAATACATCCGTTTTCGTTGAGTTCGTCCATTGCTTTATTTCCGTCAACTTGCGACAGGTAGTTTCTTATTTCGCCCAAGTGTTTGCCGTATTTGGGGCCAACGGTTTTAAGCTGCGGTTTAAAGTTATAGCTTGTATATTCTTTAACGCTGTCCTTAAACTCAACATTTTTAACATTAAGTTCATCTGCAATAATATCTGTAAAATATTTATCAAGGTTTGTATTTTCAGCCTTGATATACATATTACCTATCGGCTGTCTGTTTTTTATATTGGCGCTGTTTCTGCAAGCACGGCCCAATACAACAATTGCCAATACTTCGTCCATATTCTTTTCAAGCTGTGCATCTATTTTACTTTCGTCGCATACGGGGAAGTTGCATAAATGTACACTTTCGGGTGCGTTTTTATCAATAGAGCATACCAAATTCATATATATATCGTCTGCCATAAACGGAATCATTGGCGCTGCAAGTTTTGACAGTGTTACAAGTGCGGTGTAAAGCGTCATATATGCATTTATTTTATCCTGCGGCATATCTTTAAGCCAAAAACGCTCACGGCTTCTGCGTACATACCAATTACTTAATTCGTCCACAAACTCTTGGAGCGCTCTTGCCGTTTCGGTAATTTTGTAATTTTCAAGGTTTGAGTCTACCGTTTTAATAAGTGTATTGAGTTTAGACAAAAGCCATTTATCCATTACCGAAAGACTGCTGTAATCAAGCGTGTATTTTGTAGCGTCAAAACTATCTATATTTGCATACAAAACAAAAAATGCATATGTGTTCCAAAGTGTACCCATAAATTTACGCTGTCCCTCAATTACTGCGTCTTTATGAAAACGGTTTGGCAACCAGGGCGCGGAGTTTGAATAGAAATACCAGCGAATAGCGTCGGCACCGTATGCGTTAAGCGCGTCAAACGGATCAACCGCATTGCCTTTTGATTTTGACATTTTCTGTCCGTTTTCGTCTTGAACGTGACCGAGTACAATTACATTTTTATAAGGCGCTTTGTTAAATAAAAGCGTTGACTCCGCAAGAAGTGAATAAAACCAGCCGCGTGTTTGGTCTACAGCTTCACTTATAAAGTCGGCAGGGAAGTTATCCTCAAAAATGTCTTTGTTTTCAAACGGATAGTGCCATTGTGCAAACGGCATTGCGCCCGAATCAAACCAACAATCTATTACTTCGGGTACTCTGTGCATTTGTTTTCCGCAATCGGGGCATTTAATTGTAACAGCGTCAATAAACGGTCTGTGAAGTTCTATGTCGTCGGGACAATTATCGCTTAATTCTTTAAGTTCTGCAATTGAACCTACGGAATGGCGTTTTCCGCATTCACATTCCCATATATTAAGCGGGGTACCCCAATATCTGTTACGGCTTACACCCCAATCCTGAACATTTTCGAGCCAATCCCCAAAACGTCCTTTACCAATGCTTTCAGGTATCCAATTAATTGTATTGTTATTTTTAATTAAATCGTCTTTTACAGCCGTCATTTTAATAAACCACGAATCGCGGGCATAGTAAATAAGCGGAGTGTCGCATCTCCAGCAGAACGGGTAATCGTGTTCAAATTTTGGAGCGTCAAACAAAAGACCTCTTTCCTCCAAATCTGCAAGCACAAGCGGGTCTGCGTCTTTTACAAATTTGCCGTAAAAAGGAGTTTGCTTTGTCATATGTCCCGCACCGTCTACAAACTGAACAAGCGGCAAATCGTATTTTCTTCCAACATTTGCGTCATCTTCACCAAAAGCCGGGGCTATGTGTACAATACCTGTACCGTCACTCATTGTAACGTATCCGTCACAAGTTATGTAATGCGCTTTTTTGTTTTGCTTTTTACATTCCTGTGCGGTACATTCATAAAGTGCCTCATATTCTTTGTATTCCAAATCCTTGCCTTTGTATGTTTCAATTATTTTATATGCTTTTTCCCCCTCATCGGCAAGCTTTCCGAGCACTTTATCCGCAAGTGATAAAGCCATATAATATATTTTACCGTCACAAGCTTTTACTTTAACATATTCTTCGTCTGGATTTACACAAAGAGCTGTATTTGACGGCAGAGTCCACGGTGTGGTTGTCCACGCAAGAAAATACGCGTCCTCGTCGGTGCATTTAAAACGAACTACCGCCGAACGTTCTTTAACGGCTTTATATCCTTGTGCAACCTCGTGGCTTGAAAGAGGTGTTCCGCATCTTGGGCAGTAGGGCACAATTTTAAAGCCTTTGTATAAAAGACCTTTTTCCCATATTTGTTTAAGCGCCCACCATTCCGACTCTATAAAATCATTGTGGTAAGTTACGTAAGGGTTGTCCATATCAGCCCAAAAGCCTACTGTTCCCGAAAAATCTTCCCACATTCCTTTATATTTCCAAACGCTTTCTTTACAATGCTCAATAAACGGTTCAAGGCCATATTCCTCAATTTGTTCTTTTCCGTCAAGACCCAAAAGGTTTTCAACTTCAAGCTCAACGGGAAGTCCGTGCGTGTCCCAACCGGCTTTTCTTAATACTTTATAGCCTTTCATTGTGCGGTAACGCGGTATCATATCTTTAATAACACGTGTTAAAACGTGACCTATATGAGGTTTTCCGTTTGCAGTGGGAGGACCATCGTAAAAAGTATATGTTTCGCCCTGTTTGCGTGAATCAATACTTTTTTTAAATATATCGTGATCCTTCCAATATTTTTCGATTTTTTTCTCTCTTTCAACAAAGTTAAGGTTGTTATCTACTTTGTTATACATAAAAAAATCCTCCTTACGAAATAATTGTTTAACGAAATATGTATAATGCCAAAAAATCCCCGTCTGATACATAATGACAGGGACTTTTTAACACACAAACCACCTATTACATACTGACGCCATACTTATTTATAGTATATAACTATTTACGCTGTTTGTCAACCGTTTAGGCACTTTTATGTTACTTTTTATGCATTTTTTTGCATTATTTTAAATTATTTTGCACTTACACAATATCGTTGCCGGGGGTGTTATCATCGGCATTTGTTATATCGGCTTTATCGCTTTGTGTGTATATTTTTTCAAATTCTTCGCCGGATAATTTTTCTTTTTCCATAAGCGCCCGTGCTACGTCTTCAAGACGCTGGGAATTATCGGAGAGCATAGACAGGCATTTTTCGTACGACATATCTATTATCTTTCTTACTTCTTCATCAATTTCGGACGCTAATTTTTCGCTCAAACCTTTATTTTGAACAAAATCTCTGCCTATAAATACTTCATTGTGTTCGCCGCCGAAATTAATGGGACCCAAAGTATCGCTCATACCAAATTTTGAAACCATTTGGCGTACTATTTTTGTGGCGCGTTCTATATCGTTTGACGCTCCCGTACTAATATCGTCGAGCTTAATCTTTTCGGCTGCTCTGCCTCCGAGCAATACCAATATTTCATCAAGCATTTCGTTTTTGGTACGATAATATTTATCATCACTCGGCAGGCTCATTGTATATCCTCCGGCTCTTCCGCGCGGAATAATGGATATTTGGTGTACGGGGTCTTGACTCGGCAACATTCTTGTTATTATTGCGTGCCCCGCTTCGTGATATGCTGTGATTTTCTTTTCTTTTTCGCCCATATTACGTGTTTTCTTTTCTGTGCCAACTACAACTTTTATCATTGCGTCTTCAATTTCGGGCATATTAATTTCGGGTTTGTTACGCCGTGCCGCAAGCAATGCCGCCTCATTTAAAAGATTTGCCAAATCCGCACCCGTAAATCCCGATGTTGTTTTTGCAATTACAGATAAATTTACATCGCTGCCGAGCGGTTTTTTACGTGAATGAACTTTTAAAATTTCTTCTCTTGCTTTAATATCGGGAGCGTCTACAACAACCTGTCTGTCAAATCTGCCCGGACGCAAAAGTGCCGTATCCAAAATATCGGGACGGTTTGTTGCCGCTATAACTATTACACCCTGATTTGCCGAGAAACCGTCCATTTCTACAAGTAATTGGTTTAAGGTTTGCTCTCTCTCATCGTGTCCGCCGCCGAGACCTGCACCTCTTTGACGTCCCACAGCGTCTATTTCGTCTATAAAAATAATGCTTGGCGACGCTTTTTTTGCTTGTTCAAACAAGTCACGCACACGTGATGCACCAACACCTACGAACATTTCAACAAAGTCGGATCCGCTTATTGAAAAGAACGGAACACCGGCTTCTCCCGCAACCGCCTTTGCAAGTAATGTTTTACCTGTTCCCGGAGGGCCTACAAGCAAAACACCGCGCGGAATTTTTGCGCCGAGTTTTTGAAATTTTGCCGGGTCTTTTAAAAATTCAACAATTTCTTCAAGTTCGCCTTTTTCAACATCGGCACCGGCAACATCATCAAATGTAACTTTTTCTTTTGGATTAACTGTTATTTTTGCGGTGCTTTTACCAAAATTCATTGCACCTCTGCCGCCGCCCTGTGATTGACGTAAAAAGAAAATCCAAAAGCCTATTAATACTATCATTAATATAACGGTAGGCAGCATAGAAATCCACCAAGGTGCCGTTTGCGGCTCGGGGGTGGAATATTTTAACGTACCGTCCGTTATTTGTTTTTCAATTTGTTCGCCGACGTGATAATATAAAATCGTAATTGACGGTATATAGCACTCTGCCTTTGTACCGTCATTTAATTTTATTTCGGCATTATTTTCAACTATTGTAAGCTCGGTTACCTTACTGTCTTTAATATCGTTTATAAGTTTATCAAACTCAATTGTGTTGGGCTTTGCGGAAAAATTAAGCATATAATATATTACAAATATTACTGCAAGTAATACCGCATAAAACCCAAATCCTTTTATGTACTTGTTCATATTAATTCGCCTCCTGCGCAGCAAGTTTTTTTATATTGCTTTTAATTTGTAATCAGGAATATATTTCTTTTTTTAATATACAAACAAAAGGCAAGTTCCTGTATTTTTGAGAATAGTCAAGTCCGTATCCTACAACAAAATAGTCATTTTTTTCAACAAATCCCGCGTAATCGGCTTTAACGTTATTTACACGTCTTGCCGGTTTGTCAAACAATGTACAGCATTTTATTGAACGCGGATTTTTTTCTTTAAGGTAATTTATAAGGTTTTCCATTGTATATCCCGTATCGAGTATATCTTCTAATATTATTACATCTTTATTTTCTATATCAACGGATAAATCTTTTTTTACAACAAAATTACCCGATGAAACGGTGCTGCTTCCGTAGGTTGAAACTTGCATAAAGTCAATTTCACAATCAAGCTTTATATGTTTTAATATATCGCTTGAAAACATAAACGCGCCGTTTAAAATAGATATAAAAGTAATCTGTTTTCCTTTGTATTCGTTTGTAATTTGTTCGCCGAGCTGTTTAATTCGGTTTTGTATGTCGGCTTCGGAATAAAGTATTTTTTCGCTTATGCTTTCATAATATGAATTGTTTGTCATAAGTTCCTCCTAAAATTAATCATAAGTATATTTTTTGTGTTTTTATCAACGATAAATTCATTTGATACGCGATAGGGTATAACAGCGGCAATAATGCCGTTAACGCATAAAACGGGAACATAATCCCTTTCGTCTGCCCCAAGTTTTATATCCATAAAAAAATCTTTAAGTTTTTTTGAGCCGTTCATACCCGACGGTATAAATTTATCACCGTTTCTGCGATTGCGAAGCACTATTTCATCATTTGCAAAACTAAAATTATCCATATTAACAAACATTACCGATGTGTAATCATTGGCTGAATGTAATTTGTTTTTATAACGCATAAATGTATTATAGTCGGCTTGCAGTAATTTTATTCTTATTTTATTGTCAAAAAATGTTATTTCGCTGTTTGACGATAATATTTTTTGATTAAAAGATACAGTATTTTTTTTATTGCCTTTAAGTGACAATTTAAGTGTATCATATGATATATATGCAGTAATGTTAGAGCCGATATTAAATTCTTTTCCCGTTAAGTTAAGTGATGCAAGCAATATATCTATATGTTTTTTTTCAATATTAAGCGTGTCTCCTTTAAGCATTTTTACGGCTCTTAACAGTATACGCCTTTTAAGTGCAATATGCAACAATTTAAGTTCATTTATGTTTATTACAACATCGTTTTCATTATTTTTTAAAATAATTTTGTTGTATTTTTCCGATAATTCGTCAATCAGGTTATCATCATCACGTATACATTCACTGTTTTTAAAAACAGTATCGGTAAACGACGGATTTATTTTGTTAAATAACGGTATTATGCTGTTTCTGACAAGGTTTCTTACGTATCGTTCATCTTTGTTTGTGCTGTCGGTTACATATAATGTGCCGCATTTTGCAAGGTAATCTTCAATGTTTTTTCTCTCTGTTTCTATAAGCGGTCTTATAACATTTCCGTTAACAGGCAAAATGCCTTTAAGACCGTTTAGCGAACTTCCGCGTGCAAGCTTAATCAGTATTGTTTCCACACTGTCGTTTTTGTTATGTGCTACGGCAATTTTATTTGCATTAAATTCATTTGCCGCTTTTTCAAAACATTCATAACGTATTTTTCTGCCCGCCATTTCTTCGCTTATATGCATTTGTTTTGCAATAAGCGGAATGTTTTCGTGATAAATATTAATCGGAATGTTTAAATCTTTACACAATTTTGTGCAAAAGTCCTCATCATAAATTGCTTCCGATCCACGTATTCCGTGATTTACGTGAACAGCATATATTTTAATATTAAATTTTTCTTTAACAGATACCAAAAATTTTATAAGTGAAACCGAATCTGCACCTCCCGACAGACCTGCAATTATTCTGTCGCCGTTTGATATCATATTATATTTTTTTACGGTGGCAAGCACCGAATTTATAAAAATATCATTATTATTCATATTATATTATCCGTTTTTAGTGATTAACATCAATATCCATAAATTTTGTAAACTCTCCGCGCCAGCCTATATCAACCGTTCCCGTACTGCCGTTTCTGTATTTTGCTATAATACATTCGGCAATGTTTTTCTTGTCGCTTTCGGGATTGTAGTATTCGTCACGGTATAAAAACATTACAATATCGGCATCTTGCTCAATTGAACCCGAATCACGCAAATCGCTTAATATGGGGCGGTGGTCGGTTCGTGTTTCGGATGCACGGCTTAACTGCGAAAGCGCAATAACGGGAACATCAAGTTCTTTTGCAAGAATTTTCAGCAAACGGCTGTTTTCGGCAACCTCGTTTTGACGTCCGTCGCGGCTGTTTCCCATTATAAGCTGCAGGTAGTCTATTACTATAAGTCCAAGTTTGTTTTGCATTTTCAAAGTTCGGCATTTTGCTTTAATTTCCGAAACGGTAATGCCCGCCGTATCATCTATGTAGATAGGGGATTTTGACAGCTGGTTTATTGACATTGCAAGTTTGCGCATATCGTCAGGGTCAATTGTTGCCGTTTTTATTTTTTCGGATGATATTAATGCTTCCGATGATAAAATTCTGTTTGCAAGCTGCCCTTTGCTCATTTCAAGACTGAATATTGCTACGGGAATTTTATATTTAACCGCCGCATTGGTTGCAATATTAAGCGCAAAACTTGTTTTTCCCATTGCGGGACGTGCCGCAAGCAATACAAGGTCGGACGGCTGCAAACCCGTAACTTGTTTATCAAGTGCGCTAAAGCCTGTTGGTACGCCTATAAGCTTGTCTTTATTTAAAATCATTTCCTCCAGCCTTGAAAGATTATCGGCAAGAATATCTTTTATATGCGTCATTTCGGAAATGCTTTTGTTTTGAACTACGTCGTATATTTTATTTTCGGCATCATTAAGTATTACCGTAACATCATCATTTGAATCATAGCACGCGTCGGTTATTTGTGTTGTTGTACGTATAAGGCGTCTCAATATTGCTTTGTCTTCAACTATTTTTATATGGTATTTTAAATTTGACGTTGTGCTTACCATTAGCGCAATTTGAGTAAGGTATTCCGTACCGCCCACAGAATCAAAAACCGAACTTAATTCGGATGTAAGCGTCACAAGGTCAATTGGTTCCGCACGGTTTGAAAGTTTAATCATAGCGCTGTATATTAGTTTATGCTGTTCAAGATAAAAATCGTCTGTTTTTAAAACACCCATACAATCCGATATACATTCGTTATCAAACAGTATTGAACCGAGTACATATTGCTCGGCTTCTATGTTACAGGGCATACTTTTTACAATATCATTTGCCAAGGCTTTATTCCTCCGTTAACATTAATTGTTATTCAGCAGCAACTTCAACTTTAAGTTTTGCCGAAATACCCGGGTAAAGTTTTACGGTTATATCGCAAATACCTATGGATTTAATACCATCGGGCAATACAAACTTTTTCTTGTCTATATTAATATTAAACTTATTTTTTAATTCGTCAGCAATTTCTTTGCTTGTAACTTTGCCGAAAAGCTTTCCGCCTTCACCGGCTTTTGCTGTAACTGTAAGTTTAATTTTTTCTATTTGGCTTTTTATATTGTTTGCATTTTCTATTTCTTTTTCTTTTTTGTAATCGAGCGATTCTTTTTTGCCTTTTAAATCGTTAAGGTTTGCATTTGTTGCCTCAACCGCATAACCTCTGGGAATAAGGAAGTTTTTTGCATATCCGTCGCTTATGTTTTTTTCGTCTCCGGCTTTTCCCTGTCCTTTTAAATCTTTAATAAATATAACTTTCATTTTATATTACCTCCGTTTATTTTACTTTTTCCGCCGCCATATATTCATCTATAGCCGCTTTTAAAATTTGCATAACTTCATTTGCGGATATATCTTTAAGCTGTGCACCGGCTATTGTCATATGTCCGCCTCCGCCAAGCTTTTCCATAATAACCTGAACATTTATATCGCCAAGGCTTCTTGCGCTTACAACAACCGAATCCGCGCCCATATCGCATACAACAAATGCCGATGTTATATCGGTTATGTTTAAAAGCTCGTCTGTTGCCTGCGCAACAACCGTTTGCATATCGCTGTCGGTTTTTTTACATATTGCAAGAGCAATTTTGTTTTTATACCGCTCCGCTTTTTCAATAATTTGCCATCGATGCTGAAATGCATCCATATCAACCTGAAACAGTTTTTTAACCGCTACCGTATCAACACCGTTTCGGCGTAAATACGACGCTGCCTCAAATGTTCGCACTCCTGTTTTAAACGTAAATGCTTTAGTATCCATATAAATACCGGCATAAAGTGCCTCCGCCTCTTTTTTTGACAAATTAACGTCTTTATCCATATACTGTATTATTTCGGTTACAAGTTCGCTTGTTGACGATGCATAAGGCTCGTGATATGTTAAAAGAGGATTTTTTATAAAATCTGTTCCGCGTCTGTGGTGGTCGATTATAACAATGTTTTTGGTTATGTTTAAAAGTTTGGGTTCCTCAAGCATTGATACCATATGAGTATCAACCACAAACAAAAGAGTATTTTTGTCGGCGGTTTCCACAGCCTCGTTTTTAGATATAAAAACAGGTTTTGATTTTTCATCGAGCATACTTATATATCTGTCTACAGTTTTGTTTGAGCGGTCAATAATTATTTTAAGCTTTTTACCCATATTGTCAATTGCACGGTTTAAACCCATTGCCGCACCGAGTACGTCAATGTCCGCACGTTTATGTCCCATAATCATTATATCTTCATATTCGTTTACAAGCTCTCTTATTGCATATGCTATTACACGTGCTTTAACTCTTGTTCTTTTTTCAACTTCCTTTGATTTTCCGCCGTAAAAATAATATTGGTCATTATTTTTAACTATAGCCTGGTCGCCGCCTCTGCCAAGCGCCATATCGAGAGCCGAATAGGAGAGGGAGTCATTTTGCGAAAGAGAATCGCCGTCTGTGCCTATGCCTATACTCAATGTTGCGGGAATTTTATTTCCTACGTTAATTTCACGCACGGCATCCAAAACTGCAAATTTACTTTCAATGTATTTGTTAAGCTGGTTTTTTTGAAAATAGAAAAAGTATCTGTCTTTATCGTATTTTTTTAATATTCCGTCGGCATTTTCGGCAAATTTATCTATTTTATCATCAATTATCGATATAAGTTTAGAACGTTCGGACGGCGGGGTTTCCTGCATTAAATCATCATAATTATCGATTAATATAATGCAGCTTACAAATGCTTCATCATTATATTTTTTCTTTATTGTTTCGCGTTCTGTCACATCAAGCCAATAAAGCGATATATAAAACCCGTCCGAATCAACGCTGCTGTCGGGCGTTGCCGAACCGAATATATGATAGTATTTTCCCGAATTAATTATATCAATGCTTACTTTGCCGTCATCGGAGCGTACGGCATCAATGTTAAATTCGGGTATAAATTCTTTAAGTTCAAGCATTTCATCGGGTTTACAGCCGAGCATTTCCGTAAAACTTTTGTTAAACCACAGTATTGCGCCCTTTTCGTTGATAATACATACGGGCAATTGAAAGTCGTTTACATCGGGGCCTTTTTCATCGTCAATATAATATGTAAGCCCCTCAAGATATGACGAAAGATTGTTTTTATCGGCAGCTTTGTTTACAACATACAACGAAAGCGCAATAACCGATACTATAAGCTGAATAATGCTTATTACATAATCGAGCGGAAATATTGAAACGGCAAAAATAAACATAAGCCAAATGTAAACGGTAGGGTTTTGCGACAGTGTTTTAATAAATTTTCCTTTCATATCAAATCACCTGTTAAACCTTTCGCTTCTTTTTAATTTTCTGAAATTAAAGGTTGAGTCAAACATTCCTATAAGGAGTAAAATATTAAGTATTCCTCCAAATGCAACCGATGCAATACTTAAAAACAATAACGCAACAATATATACAAATATTTTTGATATACCTTTTAATTTTAAACGGTGTGACAGCCAATAAAAAACCACGGCAAGTCCGCATATTGAATATTCAAGCATAATAAATGCAATTAAATTTGAGCAGGCACTCGACAGTATATTGCTTTTGCCAAACAAAACAACCGCAAAAACAATAAGCAGCACGGTACCCGAGCAGGGAAGAGGCTCAAGCAGTTTAAATTCCGAAAAGCAAACTTTGCTTGATTTATTGCTAAAGTTTGTTTTATTTACAATAAACATAAAAATTTCTGTTATTATAAAAGCCGAAAACATACAAACGGCAACAATCATTACAGGTAAAAACATTACAAAATATTCACGTACAACATCAAAATATTTTTCAAATTGAGCCGCATATTCGGCGGTTGCCGTTTGCGACTGCATAACCGTTATATATTCTTTTTTTAAGTTATTCATTAATGGTATTATATAATCGTCGGCAATTTTAACTTTATTTATTGTTTTATATACCCATAGCCCGCCAATTGTAATTGCCGTATTTGCAATTGTTAAACAATGCACGGCGGTGCGCAGATTTGTTATTCCTTTTTCGGCAGTAATACACAGCACCCACGCAGGAAGTAAAACATTTAAAATATTTAAAATATGCATAA
>USKN01000037.1 GCA_900555295.1 uncultured Eubacteriales bacterium | reverse complement strand
TGAAAAAGCAATAAATAATGCAAAAACCCAACAGGACGCCGAAACGGGTAAAACTCCCTCAAAACGCGGCGGAGGCGGTTCGGGCGGTACAGTTAAAGACTCAATAAAGGTTACCGACGATAAAAAAGACGAAAATTCAAACGCATACATACAGGCATTTGGCGATGTGGCACGCGATTATTGGGCGGCGGATTATATTAAGAGTTTAAAAGAGAGCGGCATTATATCGGGTGACGAAAACGGAAACTTTAATCCCGAAAACGATATAACCCGTGAGGAATTTATAAAAATGCTTGTGCTTGCGGCAGGGCTTTACGAAAGTGACGCGTCGTGCGGCTTTTACGATATAAAATTATGCAAATGGGCTGAAAGCTATATCGGTTCGGCAGTCAAGGCAGGTATAATTACGGGAAAAGACAACAACGCATTCGGAGCGGGCGAAAAGCTTACGCGCCAGGATATGGCGGTTATGGTTTGCCGTGCGCTTAATATTAAATCGAACGTTGAAAATGTTGCATTTACAGATGCAAACGACATAAGCGATTATGCAAAACAATCGGTAGCGGCTCTTGCAAATGCGGGAATTATAAACGGATTTGAGGACGGAGAATTTAAACCGTTTGAAACGGCGCGCCGCTCTCAAAGCGCAAAACTTATTTTCATTATTACAAATAATATAAAATAAAAGAGGTGACAAATAATGACAAAATTATTCAACAGAATTTCTGCAATACTTGTTTGCATAATGCTTACGTTTTCAACAGTATGTTTTGCGGCGGACGGAACGGAAGATACAGCATACGGTTACCAAAGTGCAATTAACGAATTAAAGCAAATAGGGCTTACCGATAATATAGGATTTTCGCTTTCGGATAACAAACCCATAACGCGCGGTGAATTTATTTCGCTTGTTATGAATGTTGAGTATGGCAGCGCAAGAGATGATACGGCCGCTGTGATATTTGATGATGTAAGCAATAACAGCCCATATGCGTGGGCGGTTTATGCGGCGGTTAAAAGGGGCATTATAAACGGAAACGGCGACGGACTTTTTGAACCCGATATGCCCGTTACATATGAAAGCGCGGCTAAAATTTTAGTAAGCATATTAGGTTACGGCTTGCGTGCCGAGGCAAACGGAGGTTTTCCGTCGGGGTATATAAGACAGGCAAAGGTTACGGGTATTGAACCCGAACACATAAAAAATGCCGATAGTCTTACGGCAGGCGAGGCGGCATATATGGTGTTGAGCGCAGCAAATACCGAAATAATGGAGGCGGCAGGTTTTGGTACCTCAATTACGTATGAGGTTAAAAAAGATGTAACCTGGCTTAAAAGTGCACGCGATACCGTGCGGTATGAGGGTGTTATGCAGGCAAACGAGTTTACATCTTTGTACAGCGGTAACGAATTGGGCAAAGGTGAGGTTATAATTGACGGCGAAAAATACAAAACCGTATCTGACATAAGCTCTTATTTGGGATATAACCTGTATTATTATGTAAAATCCGATGATACGGTAATATATGCATATCCTCAAACCGACGATATTATAACAATAAATGCCGACGATATAGCGGATACTGACGGAAGATACATTAAGTATTACGAAAACGGCCGGGAAAAATCGTTGTATCTTCCCAAAGACGCGGCGGTTATATATAACAACATATCATATCCCGATTACGAACTTAAAAGCTTTAAAATAAAAAGCGGATATATTGAATTTGTAAAGATTGACGGTGTTATACAAACCGCAAAAATATTTGATATGCGCCCCGTATACGTTGCGGCAATAGATACGGAGGGCGAAGTAATATATGACGCAATAAATAAGAGCAGTATAAATTACGGCGAATACAAAAATTTTACACTGTTTGACGAAAACGGCGATGAATATGACATTAAAAAAATTGCGGCGGAAGATGTGCTTAATATGTACATTTCAAAAAAAGCCGATTATGCCACAGCATACAAATCAATTCGAAAAGCAGAGGGCACAATAACGGCAATAAGCGGCAGGGACGGTATATCCTCATTAAGCGTAGACGGTGTGGAGTATAAAATATCAAGAGCAGGTGCAATTGACGCGGCAAGCCTTAATACGGGTGATAAAATTAAAATATATCTCGATTTTAACGGATATGCCGTGTATGCGGAACAGGATGCGCGCGGTGCTGCAAGATATGCATATCTTATAGGCATATCGGCAAGCGGAAATCTCGAACAAAAATTCAGCTTTAAACTTTACGATTCCGATGGGGATGTAAAAACGCTTGACGCTGTTAAAGAATTTAAAATAAATGACAAAAAAATAAATGGCGCAGCCGATATTCCAGCAGGATTGGAAAACGGCGGTGCGGTTTTATACGAAGTAAATGCAGACGGGCTTTTAACAAGGCTTTATACACCCGATACGGCCGGCAGTCCGCTTATAACGCTTGCGGACACCGAAACAAGAATGTTTTACCCGCGTGAAACGGGGTATGTGTTTGCACCCGAAACGGATAAGGCATTATCGCAAAGCTTTTGTGTGGATAAAAACACGCTTATGCTTTGTATACCCGACAACGCAAAGTCTGCGGCGGCAAAAAGATTTAGCATTGCCGACCCCACGGGTTTTCCTATTTTTGAAAAACGTACAATTTCGGCATATACAAAAAATGCCGAAAGCAATGTTGCAGAATTTGTTTTGGAAGATGCGTCGCTTGTAAGTAAAACGGTAAGTACACAAAGAGAAGCGTTTATAGTAACTGCGGTAAACCAGGTTTTAAATGATGACGGCGACGAAGTATACGGAATTACCTTCTCGGGCAAGAGCGTTAAAAACAAAGAATATAAAACTGTTGATAAAGAGGTTGCTTTGGGTGTTGACATTGGAGATATTGTAATATTTAATTTAAATTTGCAAAACGAAATTACCGAAATGAGAATGATAGTTGATTTAAACCAAACAGACGCCGACGGTAATACATTACACAATGTTTATATGACCGGTCCGGGAATTTACATTAATTCGCGCTGGTATTCAGGCTTGTCGCTGTTTGAGGGATACCCGTATTCGGTTAAAAACAAAATAGTAAGATTTGCCGAAAAAGGCACAGACCCCGAACTGATAGGTGCGGCAGGCGATACAATTTATTTTGATTCAAAAAATACGGCTGTTTTTGAAATTGATACAAATGCAAAAAAGAAAGATAAAATTGTAACCGAACGGGCAATTGCGTCTTTTGCGGGATATAAAGAAAACGGTCTTACCGAAAATTGCCTTTTGTATGTACAACAGGGAACGCCAATGTGGATTGTAATTTATAAATAATGTGTAAGGGAGGTATGTTTTATATGAAAAAAACAAGGCTTATTTCATTAATCCTTGCAATATGCTTTATTTTTAGTTGTATGTCCGTTTGTGCGGCAGGCGATAAAATTGCTTTATCATCGGATAAACTTGAAGGATACAACAAATTTACCCCTGAACAAAACCTGTTTTATATTGAGGGGCATCCCGACAAAAAATTTATTATTCTCGATTGCGACAGTAACGGTTTTTTAATTCTTGCAAACGAAATATACGGTACCGCCCCTTTTGACGGTGACAATATGCAAAAATTTGATGTTGACAAGCAAAACAATATTGCGTATTATCTTAACAACGATTTTTTAAAAGATGATAATTTTTTGCCGCCCGAAACGGTACCGTACATAGACTTTGAAAGAGTATGGAAAACCGAGGGCGGAAACGACGGCGGAGCCTGCCCCAATTCGTACGATACGGTATGCGGAGTATCGCTTTTAAGCTACACCGAGTTTTTAAAATATTACAGCCAAATAGGACTTTTTGACGATGCCGCAAGAGTTAATTGGTGGCTTAGAAGTCCTTTGGGGAGCGATTTAAAGGCTTTGGTTGTGTCGTGCGGAACATTTGCCGACGAGGGTAAACTAAAATTTGCAAACGCAAGTCTTTCTATGGGTGTTCGCCCTTTGTTTTGGGTAAAAAAGGATTTTTTTGCCGATGTAAAAGTAAATATTTCTCAAATGGGCGAAAACATAAAAAAATCTATTGTTAAAAATATAAGCGCCGAATTTTTAAAAAACGGCAAGGCAAAATACAACGATTACGAGCTTAAACGTATGGGATATAACATAAAGGGCGTGCCGAACGAGTATGTAAAATTTGACTTTCCAAACCAACCGTTATATGCGCAAAACCAAAAGAATGCATATGTCGGGGTTGAAATTTCGCATACGGGTTCTGCCGCTGCGGATTATACGGTTGAATATTCGGCCGACGGTACTTTTAACGATACCGTATCCGAAACATTCAGTGTTGTGCCAAACAAGGGAATATCTCAAAAAATTGATTTAAGCGGACTTAAAAAAGCCAAGTACAACAATTTTTGCATAAGAGTAAAAAATGAGTACGGTATTGCGGCGCAAAAATCAATACCGCTTACAATTATGGAATTTGTAAATCTTGAACCGCTCTCGGAATATTCACGCATAGGCATAAATTGGCATATCGATTACAACACGTCGCACTATACAACAAAGGGCGCTGTTGTTGAGGGTGAGGCTAACGAAAATTACAATAAGCTTTTAAATTTTATGGGTATTACAAAAACGCGTTCCATACATCGCTGGTCTTGGAACGAAACCGAAAAGGGTGTACGCCGTAACGGCAGACACAATTACGAACACGGACTTATGCGAAAATACAACCAGGTTTTTGCACCGTATATTTTGGGATTTTCAAACCCGTTATATTTTTCCGAAGACCCCAAAACATACAAAAACGTTGCCGACGAGGTTGAATATTGCGTCGATATTATGGATTATCTCGACAAACAGGGAATAAAAAGGGACAGCCTTGAGCTGTGGAACGAGCCTAACATTGTATCGTTTTGGAAAACAAACAATTGGATAACATATTTTCAGCTGGCAAACCGTTTGGGATACGAAATGAACAACCGCTATCCCGATATACCGCTTTACGGATGTCCTCTTGCCACTACCGCAGACGCATATGATTATGCATATGCATTTTTTACACGCGGAGGACTTATGTATGTCGGCGGATTATCGTCGCATCCGTATTCGCACCCAACAACTCCCGACAAAAACTCCATAACAAGAAGCCATATTCCCAAAACGGAACTTATGCGTGACACGCGTGACAGAATAGGCGGTTGGATTGACCTTACGCAAACAGAGGTTGGATACCCTACCGCAACGTCATCGGCAAGTGTTGATAAAATAACGCAGGCACAGTATATGCCAAAAATTTATATATACAATGATGATTTGGATATGAGTCTTACAAACATATATACTTTTGAGGATACGGGGTGGAATTACAACGATGACGAGGACAATTGGGGAATTATAGACTTAAATCTTGTACCAAAAGAGGCGGTAATTACCATTACGCAGTTAAACAAATATTGTGCAAATTCCGAATATTTGGGTAAATTTAAAATAGACCAATCGAGTTATGTATATGTATACAAAAAACTCGGCAAACTTTTTGCAATAATGTGGGATAAAAGCGATGACGGCGATAAAACATTTGAATACAAATTAAAAGACGGCGAAACGGCGGAGGATATGTACGGCAATCCCATAAACTCCGATGTAATAACCGTTTCCTCCGATTTGGTATACATTAACAATATATCCGATGAATATGCGGACAAGGCGGTTGCCGAAAAAACGTATGATTCGTTTGACAGAGTAATAAAAATTGCCGACGGCAATATAGATACAACATATTTAAATGAACTCAGGCAAAGTTTTTCGGAGCAGTCCTGCCAAAACGCGGCGCAGTTGAAGCAGCATATCGATAATATTTATCAATATGGAAATGAGCTTTTAACAAATTACAAATCAAATCCCGACAGTGTAAAATTTGACAGGGTTACAGCGGTTTTATCGGAGCTTTACTATATTTCAAAAAGACTTGTAAGCGCATATACGTATTACGGCGGAACAGCGCCAAATTCAAACTCTTATATTAAAAACGTGCAAAGTAAAATTGCCGCCAAAAAGGGAGATGAGCCGCAAAGCTCATTGTTATACACCGACGCCGTAATGCGTTTTGCACATCAGCACAATTTAAAGGCAAATGAGATACGAAATAGATACAAACAAAATCAGCACGGGGTGTATCAAGCCGTTTATGCGTCGGATATGCTTGCAAATAATTTGCTCGGGTGGATAGAAAAAATAATGGATGTTGAGTCACCCGACGTTTCAAGAGCAATATTTACTTATTTAAAAGAAACCGATGTAAATATGTATAAAGGACAAACTTATGAATTTAAAACGGAGATTGAAAACCTTTCAAATCACGATATAGACGGATATATTATACTTCGTGATGAAAGCGGCAATGTATTGGGTGATAAAATGCCTTGCAAAGTGTCAAAAGACGGGTATGCAAACGTTGCGTACGGCGGTACCGTTTCAAATTCCGAAAGTTTTGGAAAACATATATATACGGTAGATATTGAACAAAACGGCAAGCTTTTAAAACGCAGTTATATGAATGTTGAAGTAAAAGAAAAATTAAATGCGTCGCTTGCCGACGGTGAAGATATTTTGGATAATATGCAAGATGTTGCCGTAAATATTAACAATACTTTTAACGATAAAGTATCGGGTACGGTAAAAATAGAGGCGCCCGACGGCTGGATGCTTGAAACCAATGAGCAAAAATTTGAGATAAATGCAGGTGAGTCAAAAAGAATATCGTTTAAAATTGACAAATTTAACAGGGTTCCGTTTAACGAATATGATTTTTCGTATACTGTAACCGATGATAACGGTGATATACTTGCGCAGGGTAAAAAGCTTCTTGATTTTACAATTGCGGTAAAGGCAAACGGTGAAATAGATACCGAAAGCTTTGACGGCGATATATCCGATTGGGCAAACGCATATCCGATACATATTAATTCGCCCGAAGACTTAACAAATCTTGACGCGTGGAAACAATCAAACATTGCCGTTAAATCGTTTATGAAATGGGATGAAAACTATTACTATGTTTTAACGGATGTGTATGATGATTTGCATTATCAGGGTTACACGGGAAGTCAAATGTGGCAGGGCGACAGTTTGCAAATTGCATTTGACACGCTTAATGATGATTCAGCCAAAGGCTACGGCAGCGATGATTATGAGTTTGGCGTAGGGCAATCGGCTCTCGGTACGGAGGTTGTGGCATATGCTGCCGGCTATCCGAATACCGCAGGTTCAAGGTCGCCGACTTGGGCAAAAATAATACGTGATAACGAAAGCAAAATTACGCGTTATCTTGTAAAATTGCCTAAAAATGAGATTTATCCGTTAGATTTAAAAGATGGAACACATTTTGGTTACAACATATGTGCAAACGATGCCGATATATTAAATCGTGACAAAGTAATAGAATTTACAGAGGGAGTAAACGGCACAAAACGTCCCGGTTTATTTAAAACATTTAAACTTGAAGGCAGCGCGATCGGTGCAAAAGTACAGCCCGACGGTGTATACAGTTCTGTTGTTAAAATAACCGATACGGGATTTGGCAGTTAAGAAAGGAAGCGGTTGAATGAAAAATTCACATTTAAACAACAGTAAGTTATCTAAAAAAATGCGGCTTCGTAACAACATCGACGCGTGGATATTGCTTTTGCCCGCTGTGGTTGTACTGTATCTTTTAATTTGGCGCCCCACTGTACTCGGTGCCGTGTGGGCATTCTTTAAAATGAATGCCTACACACCCGGTGATTTTTGCGGGTTCGACAACTTTAGAAAGGTTATAACGCACACGCAGTTTTTGCCCACGTTATGGAACACGGTGCAGTACGTTTTATGGTCGCTCGTTTTAGGCTACCTGCCGCCTGTTGTAATTGCGGTAATTATAAACGAAATGGCACATTATACAGTCAAGCTTCACCACTAGGCGTACCTTTGTATGCAGTATGGTGTAGTTTAACTGTATTTTTATTTTTTCATTCATTCAGTTCTCTTGGGGTTGTGTGCAAAGGTACACTGTATAGTGATAATTATGTCTTGTTTGTTATAATATATGACTTGAAATATGATTAAATATGTCCTATAATGTAATAAAAATTTCAAAAAAGGACAGATAACAATGACAAAAGATATATTAATTAACGTACTTGCACAAATATTGGGACTTGGCGGAGTATATATGCTCTTTAGTTTGTATCAGCAAAAAGAAAGAAACAAATTATTGTTTCGCAAGCTATGCGCAGATGTTTTATGGGGCGTGCATTACATTTTTTTGGGTGCATATGCCGGTGCAATACCAAATTTGGTGGGTATTGCACGTGAAACAATTTTTATGCACAGCGATAAAAAATGGGCAAAGTCGCTTTTGTGGCCTGTTTTGTTTATTGCGGTAAGCTGGACGCTTACCATAATATCGTGGAAATCGGCAATAAGTTTTTTGCCTATGTGTGCATCAACGCTTGTTACAATTTCGCTTTGGGTAAAAAGCCCCAAGTTTACAAGGCTGTTATCTGTTCCCGTTTGTATTTCGTTTATTATTTATGACGTTTTTGCGGGGTCATATGCCGGAATTATAAATGAGTCAATATCTTTAGTTTCTATTGTAATATCATTTTTTAAAAATGATTTTCGCAGAGCGGGTTCGCAAAATTAGCCGAATGATAGCTAAACCCGCATTGGTTCAATTTTTTCGGTTAACTATTTTGAGTACTCTTTTTATACTCCTTTGGAGTTACGCCCATATATTTTAAAAACGCGCGGTTAAATGTTCGTATACTTCCAAAGCCGCTTTGTTGGGCTGCCTCGGTTGCGCTTATGTTATTTTGGCGCAAAAGCGAGGCGGCTTTGTTTATTCTTAATGTATTTATGTAATTTCTGAAATTAATTTTAAGCTTACAGCAAAATATATGCGATACATAGCTTTTGCTCACAAAAAGAGCTTTTGCCACACTTTCTAAAGTAATGTCGCCGCAAAAGTTTTTCTTGCAGTAATCAAAAATTTTAAGTACAACGGTATCGTTATAATTTTTACAATCTTCAAATTCGCATAATTCCAAAAGTTTTCCCAAAAGCAAAAGCAAGTATGCCTTTTTTACCGCGTCGGATGATGTTTTAAAATATTGCAAAATATCTTTTGCAAGCAAAATAAGATTTGTATTTTGCGTTTTGCATTTGCCTATAACGGGAGTTTTGGGGCGTTTGTCTTTTAAGAGTGCGTTAAGTTCGGGAGTTTGATCGGCACTGAATATAAACTTTCCCACATCAACGTTTTTTTCGAGCGAATAGCTGTGCACAACGTTGGGAAACACTATTACAAAATCGCCCTCCGATACATTATAAGAATATCCGTCGGCCGTAACGGTTGCACTTCCGCCAAAAATGGCAATTATTTCAACTTCATCGTGCAGGTGGGGAACAAAGTCAATTTTTGTATTATGTATTATTTGAGGTTCGGTGTGGTATTGATGTATATAATTCATATTTATCTCCCGATTTTAAATTTAAAGTGATATTTTTGGCTTAATTTATGTGTTATTTGTCTTGTATTATAACATAATTTGTCGTATAATACAAGACAAATAATAAAATAAAAGGAGAATTTTTTTATGAGTTCAATTGTAAAAAAAGACGTGCCGGATTTAAACATTTACAGCGATAATGCTGTGTGTAATAAAAAACATAAGATAACACCCGAGGCCCCAATAATGATGTATAACGAATTTATTGTACCGGGTAATGATGAAAATGCAAAAAAATTGGGCGAAAAATGTGTGAAGGAGCTAAAGAAAAATATAATTGCGGATTTTGAGAGAGACGATAAGTACTGCAAAGCTCACAATGAAGAAAACCCCGACTTAATGGTACACGTTTCCACATTTAAAATAATAGACGGAATTATTTATATGTCATATTATGCAAATACGGGAAGCGAAGCCGAGGACCCAAATAAGCAAGAAGCGCGATTGGCTTTTTGCCCTGTTGACAATACAAGTGATATGACAATAGTTCAGGTTCAAAAAGTAGGCGATACGCTTGACGGCAAGACTATAGACGCACTTTACGATACAATACTTATGTACAATGGTGGCGACGAAATTTATATTATGTGGACCGCGTCGGCAGACAAACAGTATTACAGGTTTTACTGCACTTTCAGTATTTCAAACAAAACGTTGAGCGCCATACACCCAAACAGATTTAAAGTGGGAGATATAACAAACGATTTTAGTATGTCGGGTATTCAGGATGCACTTGCGTGCAATGATATAGCATACAAAAAAATGCATACCGATATAGGCATTATGCAAAAAATTACAAGCAGAGATGAAAACGGCGAAACGTATTATTACACAGGAGCATATACGGGATTTTTTAACTGTATTATAAAAAGCAAAGATTTTATAACGTGGGAGTATGTTTCGGCACCCGATTTTATAAATATGTCGCTGTGGGAAAACGCAACTTATGTTTTAGGCGACAAATGCTATTATTTTGTACGTCAGCACGAGTGTTTGCACGCATTTTTAACCTGTTACGACTTGGTAGAAAACAAGTGGGAAAAACCGTGTATAATAAGAGATACACAGTCACGTTCGGATTTTATTGTTTACGGCGGCGAGCTTTATTTAATACACGCACCCATAGACCGCAACGGATTTGGAATTATTAAAGTAAACCAAAACAATTTGGGCAAGAGCGAAGTTGTATTGGTTGCCGAAATGAAAGAGAGTTTATTCTATCCGTATGCCGATGTATACGGAGATGATGTGTATATGTCTTATACCGTGGATCGAAAGCATATACGGCTTTCAAAATTCAACTTAAAAAACTATATAAATAACAATTAGAAGGTTTGTACTTTTAAATGGCGGGCAGTCACATAAGATTGCCCGTATTCTTATACAAATTCTTGACTTTATTTGAAATATGGAATATAATAGCATTATAAAGAGCGAACGGGGGAGAAAAATGTCAAATACAAACGATATATTGCCAAAGAGAAAATTTGGTGACAGAAAAGACGGCCGTCTTTTAAAAAATATCGATGCTATGCATTTTATTATGCCGAATATATATCCAAACAGATGCGATAACGAGGCATTTGTTTCGGAGCGCATAGATTTAACCAATTTAAATGCATATCTTGAAAAAAAGAACACCGAAAATATTGAATACAAGTACAATCTGTTTCAGGTTATTGTAACGGCGGTTTTAAAAACCGTTACATTACGTCCCAAAATGAACAGATTTATTGCAAACAAAAATTATTACGAACGGTATGAGGTTTCGGCGGCATTTGTTATTAAAAAAATATTTTCCGATACTTCGGAGGAGGGACTTGCGTTTATTCGTTCAAAACCAAGTGATAATATAGACAGTATTCATAACGATATTTACAGGCAGGTTTCATCGTGCCGCAGCGGAGAGCAAAAAGATTCTACTGTTGACGCTATGAATGTATTTAATAAATTACCCCGGTTTATTTCAAAATTTATTCTGTCGGTTATTTGTGCACTCGAAAAAAGAGGTAAAGTTCCGCGTGCGCTTATACACAGCGACCCGTATTATTCATCGGTAATTTTATCAAATCTTGGGTCAATAAAACTTCATTCAGGTTATCATCATCTTACAAATTGGGGAACCACATCGGTTTTTGTTATTGTGGGTGAAAGAAAAATACGACCGTTTTACAATGATGACGGTACTTTTGAAATGAAAGACAGCGTGGATTTGGGACTTACGGTAGATGAAAGAATAGCAGACGGGTATTATTTTTCAAAAACGGTAAAATTACTTAAAAAATTACTTGAAAACCCCGAATTGCTTGAAAAACGTTTGGATGAGGAAGTGGAATATTGATATGAATACGGTTGAGGTAAAAGTTAAAACACCCTGGAAAAATCATATGGGTGATGTGCCTATGCATCTTAATTATTTTGAAGGTTCTTTATTTGAAGCAGTAGATAATGTTGCAAAAAAATATCCAAACGCAATAGCTTTTGACTTTATGGGCAGGCCAAC
>USKN01000036.1 GCA_900555295.1 uncultured Eubacteriales bacterium | reverse complement strand
ATTAAAAAAAGCGCGAAAAAGGCAGAAAAAAATATTTCAACCGATAAAGACAAGAAAAAGAAAAATGTACAAAAAGAAGAGAAAAAGCCCGAAATAAAAGAGGTTGAAATACCCGATGAAATTTCTGTGGGCGATTTTGCCGCAAAACTTAATATGAATGCTGCCGTAATTGTAAAAAAACTTTTTGAACTCGGAATAATGGCGTCGGTAAGTCAAACAATAGATTTTGATACAGCGTCGCTTATTGGTGAAGATGTAGGATTTACCGTAAAAAAAGAGGTAATTATAACAGACGAAGACAGATTGTTTAATGATGTTGAAGATGATCCGTCAACTCTTGAACCGCGTTCACCGGTTGTTGTTGTAATGGGACACGTTGACCACGGTAAAACATCTTTGCTTGACACCATAAGAAAAACAAACGTAATTGCCAAAGAAGCAGGCGGTATTACCCAGCATATAGGTGCGTACAGAGTTAGAATTAACGACCGTAAAATAACATTTCTCGATACACCGGGGCACGAAGCATTTACAGCTATGCGTATGCGCGGTGCGCAGGTAACCGATGTTGCAATTTTGGTTGTTGCGGCAGATGACGGCATTATGCCTCAAACGGTAGAGGCAATAAATCACGCAAAAGCTGCGGGAGTTACAATTATTGTTGCAATTAACAAAATTGATAAAGAGGGTGCAAATCCCGATAAAATTAAACAGGAACTTACCGAATACGGACTTGTACCCGAAGAATGGGGCGGAGATACAATTTGTGTTCCAATATCTGCAAAGTTTAACCAAAATATAGATGAACTTTTGGAAATGGTATTGCTTGTTGCCGATATGAAAGAACTTAAAGCAAACCCCAACCGTAAGGCAAAGGGTACGGTTATAGAGGCGCGTCTTGATAAAGGCAGAGGACCTGTTGCAACGGTATTGGTACAAAACGGAACACTGCGAATAGGTGATATAATGGTTGCCGGTACAGCCGAGGGCAGAGTAAGAGCTATGATAGATGACAGAGGCAACAATGTTAAAAAAGCAGGTCCGTCTGTTCCTGTTGAAATTACGGGACTTAGCGATGTGCCGGACGGCGGCGATGTATTTTATGCCGTTGATGATGAGAAAAAGGCAAGAGCTGTTGTTGAAAAACGTAAAGAAAAGATTAAAGAAGAATCTATTGTTTCACGCAGTGCGGTAAGCCTTGACGCGTTATTTGACCAAATTAAAGAGGGAGAACGCAAAGACCTTAATATTATTGTTAAGGCAGATGTTCAAGGTTCGGTTGAAGCGGTAAAACAGTCGCTTTCAAAACTTTCAAACGACGAAGTAAGAGTTAACTGCATACACGGCGGTGTAGGTGGTATAACCGAATCTGACGTTATGCTTGCGGCAGCGTCTGACGCAATTATTGTAGGATTTAACGTACGTCCCGCCGCAAGTGCGGTTGAATCTGCCAAACTCAATAATGTTGACATACGGCTTTACAGAGTTATTTACAACGCTATTGAAGAAATAGAAGCCGCTATGAAAGGTATGCTTGCACCTAAATTTAAGGAAGTTGTACTCGGCCACGCCGAAGTAAGAAACACATTTAAAGTAAGCGGTGTAGGTACAATTGCGGGCGGATATGTAACCGACGGTAAAATATCGCGTAACTCACAAGTACGTATTGTACGTGACGGAATTGTTGTACACGAAGGCATTTTAAGCTCGCTTAAAAGATTTAAAGATGATGTTAAAGAAGTTGCGTCTAACTATGAGTGCGGTATAGGAATTGAAAACTTTAACGATATTAAAGACGGCGATGTAATAGAATCGTTTGTTATGGAAGAAATAAAGAATTAAGGCGGTATAATATGGCTTTTAACAGAATTGAAAGGATTAAACAGGAATATCTTCGCGAAATGGCATCTGTACTGCGTACGGTTAAAGACCCGCGTATGCCGTCGATGGTATCGGTTGTAGCTGTGGATATTACCAAAGATTTAAAATATGCAAAAGTTTATGTGAGCGTTATGGGCAGTGAAAAAGAAAAAAAAGACGCTGTTGACGCGCTCAAAAATGCAACAGGATATATTAAACGCGAAGTTGCGGCAAGAGTTAATTTAAGAATAGTGCCACAGCCGACGTTTGTATTGGATAATTCCATTGATTACGGTATGCATATAAACGATTTACTTCACAAAATAAATGACGGTGATAAAGATGAATGAGATTAACACACAAAAAAGCGATATTGCCAATCAATTAAACGCTGTATCGGATATTATAAAAAAATATAATTCATTTTTGCTTATTCCGCATAAAAATCCAGATGGTGACTGCATAGGTTCGGTATCCGCTCTTGCCGAAGCAATAAATGCAATGGGTAAAGAAGCTAAAATTGCTGTGCCGGGTAAAATACCCGAACGTTTTGAATTTTTGTGGAATGACAAATATAAATATACGGGACAGCAGTATGATGTTTGTATTACAGTTGACGTGGCGGCACTTTATATGATTGATGATTTAAAAGAAAAACTTTTTGATAAATCAAATCTTACGGTATGCATTGACCATCACACAACAAATTCGGGATTTGCGGATTTTAACTGTATAGACGGCAATGCCGCCGCCGCCGGTGAAATTGTGTACAAACTTATACACAAACATTTAAACGCGGATTGTAATGCGTTTTGCAACGAGTGTCTGTATGCTGCAATTGTAAGCGATACGGGTAGTTTTCAATATTCAAATACCACCGAAGAAACGCACTTAATTGCCGCCGATTTATTAAAAAGCGGTATTAATTCGCAAAGGATTATGAGATTGTTGTTTGAAAACAAAAAGATTGAGTCATTAAAATTTATGAGCGAAATAATACAAAATATGGAATTTTTCTTTGACGGGAAATTATGCATAACATATATTGATAAAAATTCGCTTAATAAATACGGACTCACTTTTGAGGCTGTTGACGAATACTCATCACTTCCGCGCTCGGTAAAAGGAGTGGAAGTGGGCGTATTGCTTAAAATTTACAGTGAAAATGAAATAAAAATAAGCCTGCGTTCAAACGAATATGCCGATGTTTCGGCCATTGCGGCAAAGCTCGGAGGCGGAGGGCATATAAGAGCCGCCGGTGCAACGGTTAATATGAACCTTAACGATGCAAAAAAAAGATTAACCAAACTTGTTGGTGAGGTAATTTAATTTATGAAAAACAACGATTTAGTTTATAACGGAATTATAATTATTAATAAACCAAAAGGATTTACAAGTCACGATGTTGTAAACAAAGTGCGCGGTATTTTAAAAATGCGTAAAGTAGGGCATACGGGTACTCTTGACCCGGAAGCAACGGGAGTTTTGCCCGTTTGCGTGGGTAAGGCAACAAAAGTAAGCGATATGCTTACAGCTACCGATAAAGAGTATGTTGCAAATGTTAAACTCGGCATTTGCACCGATACGCAGGATATATACGGTACTGTTATTGAAAAATGTGATAATATAAATGTTACAAAAGCAGATATATTGCGTGCACTTGAAAATTTTACGGGTGAGGTTGAGCAAATTCCGCCTATGTACTCCGCTATTAAAATAAACGGCAAAAAAATGTGCGATTTGGCGCGAAAGGGCATAGAGGTTGAAAGAAAGCCCCGTAAAATCACAATCTACAGCGCTAAAGCGGAAAAGTTTTATGAAGACGGTTTTAGTATGCGCGTTCACTGTTCAAAGGGTACATATATAAGAACACTGTGCGACGATATAGGAAAATTTTTAAAGTGCTATGCGTGTATGTCGGATTTGCAAAGAACAGTGTCGGGTAAATTTAATATATCCGATGCAATTACATTTGATATGCTCGAAAATGCGGCAAATACAGGTAATTTAAACAGTGTAATATTGCCTGTTGACACGGTTTTTGACAATTACGGCAAATATATTGCGACGGATGAAATTGTAAAAAGACTAAAAAACGGTGCTCCGTCAACGGTAAAGACCGATACGGGTTTGTACAGGGTATACGATAAAAACAATCAATTTATTGCCGTGGGGCAGGTTTTAAATATTAACGGTTTTAATAAAATTAAAGCGGTAAAATTATTTTCAAGCAACGAATAATAAGGGATTATGTAAATGAAAATACAGTATTTAACATCTAAAAACAGCAATTGCGGTACGGTTGTGGCTGTAGGCAAGTTTGACGGTATTCATACGGGACACGTTAAGCTTATTAAAAGAGCGGTTCGGATTGCGCACAAAAATAATCTTTTTTGTGTGGTATACACCGTTGAACCAAAAGTTTATTCAAACAGAATAACCGATGACGATTACAGAATAAGATTATTAAAAAAATTGGGTGTTGACGCAGTTTGTACCGATAAACTTACCGAGCGCTACGCAAGTCAAATGCCGTACGATTTTGTAAAAAACGTACTATGCGGCAAACTTAACGCAAAATATGTTACAGCAGGGTATAACTTTAAATTCGGTCACAACAGGTGCGGCAATACGGATACATTAAAAAAAATATGCGGTGATTTTGGCATAGAAGCCGAAATAATAGATTGTGTATACAAGGGCAAAAATAATATTGCCGTAAGTTCAACATATATAAAAGAGCTTATATCAAACGGCAATATGAGTGAAGTAAATATTTTTTTGGGACGTAATTACAGCTTGTGCGCGCAAGTACGTCACGGTAAACAATTGGGAAGAACCATAGGATTTCCAACTATAAATATGTATTTTCCCGAATATATGATAAAACCCAAAGAAGGTGTATATTGTTCCGTAGTTCATATTGACGGTAAAAAATACAAAGGTATTACCAACATAGGTCATAATCCGACAGTTACCGATTTTGGCACGATTAAAGCCGAAACACATATTATAGATTATAATGATAACGCGTACGGAAAAAACGCTGTTATAGAATTTTTGCAATATATTCGTCCCGAAAAAAAGTTCGCCTCGCTTGAAGCGCTTAAAATGCAATTGCAGCAAGATGTACGTTATGCTTTGAATACGGAGGCGGATTTATGAAAAAACAAGATATATATAACTTTTTGACACAGCAAAATATTAAATATGAAATAACAGAGCATAAGGCGGTTTTCAGTATGAGCGAAGTTGCCGATATTGACATTCCGCATCCCGAGGCAGACGCCAAAAATTTGTTTATAAGAGATGATAAAAAGAAAAACTATTACCTTATAACCGTAAGAGGGGATAAGCGTGTAAATTTAAAGGAATTTAGAAAAGCCAACAATACAAGACCGTTAGGCATATAGGACTTGAACACCATACGCCTTAAATTTATAAAATAATATTCTTTTAGGCTTGTCGTCCTTGATGGGCGTCAGCCCACCTTCGTCCTTCGCACCTAAAATCTATAATATTTTATTAAATTTAAGGTCGAAGAGTTTGAAATGATGAATTTATTGCAAGAAAAGGAAAAAGGTGCAGGGAATACTTGCTGTATTTTCAAGCCTTTTGACGCATTATTGTGATAAATTCACATTTCAAACCGTATGGGGTTCGAGTCCTATATGCCTAAGTTTTGCATCCGAAAACGATTTAATGAATATAATGAAATTAACTCCGGGTTCGGTTACACCGTTCGGTATTTTAAATGATGACGAAAGAAAAGTTAATTTTTTTATTGGCAGAGAATTTACCGAACCGCTTAATTTAATAGGTATACATCCAAACGAAAATACGGCAACGGTATGGCTTAAAACAGACGATTTAATTAAAATAATTAAACAACACGGAAATTCGATAAGCATTATTGATATATAAAAAAACACGTCGATTAATTTAATTGACGTGTTTTTTGCAATTTGCCTACTTGTCGTTAAATCGTTCATTGTCTTCTATAACTTTGCGAACCATATGAGAAGAAAATGAACCGTCGCGGTTATCTTTTTTGTCGAGATTGTTTGCCGAGTGGTCTTTTTCGGTTATTCCGCGCCCGATACAGTCTGTAAGTTCCTGCGATATTTCAAGTGAATATTTTGAGCCTATAGCTTCATTTTCGGGGTTTTTTCTGTGCATTTTTAACATCGCTTTCTTTATATATTTAATCAGGCACATTTAAAAATACCTGTACTTATATATTGCTCGCTTTTTAAAAATGTATGCAAAAAAATTACAGACTTTTATTTTTTTAAATTATTTCAAATTTAATATTACTGCCGGAGGCAACCTCCATTTTTGATATTGAAATTTCGTATGCGGTTTTTGTAATTACATTATCTTCCGAAATACGTTTTTGATATTCTCTGCTTTGTATTCGTCCCCAAATTTTAATGTTTTCGCCTACATCAAGCCCGCTTGAAAATCTTGCATTGCGCCCCCAGGCAATACATGGAATATAGTCGGATTTGTTGTAAGCTCTGTTCACCGCAATTAAAATATCGGTAATTTCCCGCCCGAACGGTGTTGTTCTGTATACAGGTTTTTTGCATAAAAAACCGTTTAAAAAAATATGGTTTGGATTTTGTTTTGAATCGTTTTCCGATGCAGGCATTATATCCCTTGCAAATACAGTTAAAATTAATTTATTTCCGCTGTCGGAATAATTGTTGTACGATCTGAATTGACCGTTTATTGTAAGTGCATCCCCAATTTTTAAATCAAGGTCTTTGAGTAGCCTTTCACTCACCGTTATATTGATTACGTCCGAAATATCGCTTAATCTCGGTACATCAAGCAAGAATGAGTAAAATCCTTCGCCGTACACTTCGTGACTGTACTTAAGTTCGCTTATTGCCTTTCCTGTGAGTATTACCTCGTTATTCAAATTAATGCTGTCTGTTACCACTTTAATAGCACGCCCTTCCTAATGTTAATTACTTTATATCTAAATAGTATTCCAAACGAAAAAAATTATTCCGTCTTGTTTTATTGTACAACTTTTGCCTTGTCGAAACAAAGAAAAGTACGTCGACAAAACATCTGATATCAGATAAAAATTTTTTTAAACCGTTTTTATAAAGTATATAACTCTTGACAAAACACCGCCTGTTGCATTATAATATAATGTATTGAGTATGATACATACTTTTACACGGAGGTACAATTATGTCAGGACATTCAAAATGGAATAATATTAAAAATAAAAAAGAAAAATCAGACGCGCAAAAAGCAAAAATATTTACTAAAATGGGAAGAGAACTTGCCGTAGCCGCAAAAAGCGGAGGAGCAAACCCCGAAACCAATTCACGTCTTAAAGACGCTATTGCAAAAGCGCGTTCATATAATATGCCGAACGACAATATAGCACGCGTTATTGCCAAAGCGGCAGGCGAACAAAATTCGGATAATTACGAAGATATAGTATATGAGGGTTACGGACCAAACGGTGTGGCTGTTATTGTTGAAACACTTACAGATAACCGCAACCGTACCGCAGGCGATTTGCGCCATTATTTTGATAAATTCGGCGGAAATCTTGGAACAAGCGGTTCTGTCGGCTGGATGTTTGATAAAAAAGGTATTATTGTAATACAAGCAGAAAACGGAATAGACGAAGACGAGCTTATGGAAGCGGCGCTCGATGCCGGAGCGGACGATTTTGTGTCCGATGACGGGGTTTTTGAAATTTCAACCGATCCCGACGCATTTCACGCTGTAAGAGACGCACTTGACGAAAAAGGATATTCGTTTGCAACTTGTGAAATTCAGTTGGTTCCTCAAAACTACATTTCACTTACAGACGAACACGATATACTTATGATGGACAAGCTTATAGAAGCACTTGAGGACAATGACGACGTACAGAATATATATCACAACTGGGAAAACGTTCAATAACTACTGCTGTTTGAGTTTATAGGGGGACTTGGTTGTGGAAAAATTATTAATAAAAGGCGGCAAACCTCTTAAAGGGGAGGTTACAATAAGCGGTGCCAAAAATGCCGCTGTAGCCGTAATACCGGCAGCGTTACTTGTTGACGGTGTGTGTCGTATTGAAAATATTCCCGATATCAGCGATGTTGAGAGTATTTTAAGAATGATTAAATCACTCGGCGCAGAGGTTGAAAAAACCGATTGCAATACCGTTGTTATAAATTCTTCCAATCTTACAACGCATATTGCGGATCCTTATCTTGCGTCAAAAATGAGAGCGTCATACTATCTTATGGGAGCACTTATAGGACGTTTTCATAAGGCGGATGTTCCACCTCCGGGAGGGTGCAATTTTGGAGTAAGACCTATCGACCAGCATTTAAAAGGCTTTGAAATGCTTGGGTGCGAAATGTCATTTGATAACAATTCGGTTCAAATTGATGCAAAAAACTTGTGCTGCGGAAACGTGTTTTTTGACGTTGTAAGTGTTGGAGCAACAATTAACGTTATGCTTGCCGCAACGCTTGCACCGGGAAAAACGGTTCTTGAAAACGTTGCAAAAGAACCGCACGTTGTAGATGTTGCAAACTTTTTAAATTCTATGGGCGCCAATATAAAAGGCGCGGGAACAGACATTATTCGTATTGAGGGTGTTGAAAAACTTCACGGCGGTACTTATTCGATTATTCCCGACCAAATTGAAGCGGGAACATATATGAGCGCTGTATTGGCAACAAAAGGCGATGCAATTATTAAAAATATTATACCAAAACATTTGGACGCAATAACCGCCAAATTTGTTGAAATGGGTGCAACTGTTGAAGAATACGACGACTCAATTCGTGTTGCGGTACAAAAACCGCTTAAAAGAATAAATGTTAAAACACTTCCGTACCCGGGATTTCCTACGGATTTACAGCCTCAAATGGTAGTGCTTTTAAGCACGGTAGAGGGTACAAGCCTTGTTACGGAGGGCGTTTGGGATTCACGTTTTCAGTATATAACCGAGTTGGAAAAGTTTGGTGTTAATATTTCGGTTCGCGAAAGAGTGGCCGTTATAAACGGTGTAAATGAGCTGCACGGTGTTGAAGTTATGGCAACAGATTTGCGTGCGGGAGCAAGTATGGTTATTGCCGGTCTTGCGGCGGAGGGCGAAACGAAAGTATATGAATTAAGACATATATTCAGAGGCTATGAGCATATTGTAGATAAACTTAAAGCGCTCGGTGCCGATATTGAATTGATTAATGAATAAAAATAAAATGTATTCGCTGTTTAGTTCAAGCTCCGGAAACTCAACTCTTATAACCGACGGCGATACAAATTTACTTGTTGATGCCGGTGTAAGTGCGTCACGTATTGTAAAAGCACTTGAGCAAATTAACTTTGATATATGTGAAATTGACGGTATTGTTGTTACGCACGAGCACAGCGACCATATAAAAGGCATAGCGTCTCTTATTAAAAAGTATAATATACCCATATATGCCAATAAAGAAACTATGGATTGTATTATAGGCTCATTGGGAATACTTCCCGAAAAATGTATTAATGTTATACAAAAAGATAAAGTGTTTGAGGTACGCAGTATAGCGGTTAAACCTTTTGAAATACCTCACGATGCAATATCGCCTATGGGATATACATTTTTAACTGACGGCGGTTATATGAGCGTTGCAACCGATATAGGGCATATAACAAAGGCAATACTTAATAACCTTGCAAAAAGTGAAACCGTACTTATTGAGTCAAATCACGATGTAAATATGTTAAAACAGGGTAAATATCCTTATATGCTTAAAAAACGTATTTTATCGGATAACGGGCATCTGTCAAACGAAAATGCCGCTTGGCTTGCAACACAGCTTGCCATATGGGGTACAAAAAAAATTATGCTCGGTCATTTAAGTGAATGTAATAATATTCCTCAAATTGCATTTGATACATCAAAAAAATTAATGACAGATAATAACATAAAGGTGGGAGAGGATGTAATTTTAAAAGTTGCGTCAAAATCGCAAATAACACAAATATAAAAAATTAAACGGTAAACAAAAGTTGGTTGATTTGGTTACCGTTTTTTTATTTACAGTTTAGTTTTTTTGGCTTATATGTCCCACTGTATTTACATTTGCAATAAGATTATTTTTATCATCTGTAATTTTAATTGTGTAAAAGCAAGTGCTTCTGCCGCTCTTTTCGCAATATGTTTCGGCAAAAATTTGATTTGCTTTGCAGGCATTCAAATACGAAATTGTACTTGAAAGTGTTACACAAAACTTGTTGTCAGAGTTTGACGCTACAGCAAATGCAAAATCAGCCAAAGTGTATATAACACCGCCCATTACATATCCCATTGCGTTTAAATGTTTGGGCAGTATTTTTAAGCTGCATTTTGCATAATCGTCATATGCCGTATCTATTTTAATTCCCGTTGTTTCAACCGCATATATATCTTGTTTAAAATAATCTTTTGCCTGTTGTGTATCTTTCATATAAATTAACCCCTCTTTTTATTTGTGTTTCATTACGCCAAGTCCGGCTCTGCTTATTATTTCGTCACCGGCATCACTTTGCATAAATTCAATAAATTTATCGTTTATTTCGTTAGGCTCATCACGTACAACCGCATAATAGTTGGTTGTATACGGATACTGACCGCTCGATATTGTATCATCGCTCGGCACAACATCGTCGGCAGACATAAGCACAAGCGCGTCATCAGATACATAAAACATTTTTGCATTTTCAAAATAATAATACAAACTGTAACCCATTGCTCTGCTGTCGGGGTTATCTGCGTCATATACAATCACGTCGGAAAGTATGCTTGCCATAATCACAGACGTACGCTCGCGTGTTATATCCGAGTTAAGCTCGCCGCCGTCCAAAATAAATTTTTCCATTTGCGCGTGGCTTCCGCTGTCGTTATTACGGCAAAATGCCGCAAGTTTTTTATCGTCACCGCCAAGTTCGCTCCAATTTTTATATTTATTGTTTACATATATTTCGCGGTACTGTTCGGTAGTAAGTCCTTTTACGGGGTTATCTTTGCCTGTAAAAAATACAAGTGCCTCATTTGCAATAGGTACAAATTTCAGTTTAACATTTTTTTCTTCCGCATATTTTATTATTTCATTGCTTGCATCGGGCACAAATATCATATCAACTTCTTTATCTATAAGTCTTTTATATGAATTTGATGTTTTTGAATGTTTAAGCGGCATATTTTCGTTATTGTCGCCGTTATAATAAAGCATAGAATATATATTGCGTGTTATATCGTAGGTTGATGTTGAACCGTCAATCTTTGGTATTTCTATATCCGCAAAATCATCTAATTTTATTGCGGGCGCGTTAAATCTAAAGAAATCGCGTATGAAATATGTAATAAAATCGGCGCATACTTGGCGTGATACGGGCTTTTGCGGTTCAAGATAATAAATATCGTCGGAAAATTCATCAAACGTTCCGTTTTCATCACACTCCGACATACACATATAACCACATTCAACAAGAGTTTTATATGCGTCTTTTGCATAATCCGAAACAGATGAATAATCTGTATAATAATTATAGTCAAACTCTTTTACTTTATGCATTTTCTCTGTATTTAAAAGCATTCTGTATGTCATTGCCACAAGCTGTTCTTTGGTAATTATATCATCGGGGTTAAATTTATCGTCCTTTTTAAACACACCGTTTTTATATAGCGCAGTAACATAAGGAGCATACCAGCTATCTTCTTTTATATCTGAAAATACAGCCTCATAATCACCCGTTTTAACGCTAAACATTCTTGTGAAAATTGCTGCCATTTCGGCACGTGTAAGCTCTTTGCCGGGCAAAAACGTACCGTCGCCGTTTCCTTGTATTATTCCTCTTGCCGAAAGTTCGCCGATTGTATAATCATATTCGTCAACATCTGTAAATTTTACGGGATGTGCCACATAAAGTTCAAAATCATCATCTGTATATGCGTACAAATATTTTTCGTCCAAGTTGTACGACATAGGTATTATTTCGCCTGTCGTTTTTGATTTGGCAATATATTTTGCCGCATAATCGTACTCAAAGTCATCTGCATACGGTTTATATTTAATATCCGCCGCAAACGCTGATGTAACCAATAGCTGAAACGCTATTAACCCTGCAATTATCTTTTTCATAATAAAGCCTCTTTTGTTTTTTTTATAACTGCATATTATCATATATACA
>USKN01000035.1 GCA_900555295.1 uncultured Eubacteriales bacterium | reverse complement strand
CGTCAAAATAAAAATCGCTGTAGCCCGTATGGTTTGAAAGCACGGCGGTAGGCAATGCACAGCACTGTATGCCCATAGCATACAGTACCGGTATTGCGGTTGTGAGCGAACAGCGGCTTGCACCCGACAAGTCGTTTATTGCCGCCGCTTTTTTTATTTTGGATAAGCCGTTAAAATCTGCGGTTGTTTTCATAAAACGTACCCCTTTTTAGTTATTTGCTTTGTATTCTTCCAAACGCTCGGTAAGAAGTTTATTTATTATTTGAGGATTGCCCTTGCCTTTAGACTGTTTCATAGCCATACCCACCAAAAATCCGAGCGCACGGGTTTTGCCGTTTTTGTAATCTTCAAGCGACTGCGGGTTTTGTGCTATAACACTGTCTACAAGCTCTTTTATGGCGCTCTCGTCGCTCACCTGCGCAAGTCCGAGTTCGTCGGTAATTTGTTTGGGTGATTTATCACATTCAAACATATTGGCAAGTACTTTTTTTGCCGCCGTAACACTCAAAATTTTGTTGTCTACCATATCGGTAAGCTCTTTGAGCGCTTTTGCGTTAAATCTTAAATTATCAAACTCAATGCCCTCGTCTTTAATACGGCGCGTTATATCGCCCAAAATCCAATTTGCGGCGGTTTTGGGGTTAATGCCGCAGTCAACGCAGCTTTCAAAAAACTTTGCTGCTTTTTTGTCTGATATCAGAATATCTGCGTCGTCAGACGGTATTTTATAATTTTCAATATATTTTTTACGTTTTACATCAGGAAGTTCGGGTAATTCTTTGCGAATACTCTCTATCCAATCGTCATCTACCACTATGGGCATTAAATCGGGTTCGGGGAAGTATCTGTAATCGTGCGCCTCTTCTTTGCTTCTTAAAGGAAAGTTTTTGCCCATAAGGTCGTCCCAGCGGCGGGTTTGCTGTGTTATTACTCCGCCGTTTTCAACTATTTCAATCTGGCGTGCTATTTCGTATTCTATTGCACGCTGTCCGCCCGAAAATGTGCTTACGTTTTTCATTTCGGTACGTGTGCCAAACTCCTCCTGTCCCTCGGGACGGATAGACACGTTTATATCGCATCGCAGAGAGCCTTGTTCCATTTTACAGTCGGATACTTCTATGTATTGAAGCACCGATTTTAATGTTTCCATATATGCTCTTGCCTCCTCGGGTGTGCGCATATCGGGTTCGGAAACAATTTCTATAAGCGGTACGCCGCATCTGTTGTAGTCGGCATACGATACGTTATCGGTATCGGAGTGTACAAGCTTGCCCGCGTCCTCTTCTATGTGTATTCTTGTAATACCTATGCGCTTTTTTTCGCCGTTTACGTCTATATCGAGATAACCGTCGGTACACAAAGGCAGGTCAAACTGCGATATCTGATATGCCTTGGGCAGGTCGGGATAGAAATAGTTTTTTCTGTCTTGTTTACCGCGGTGTGTAATTTTGCAGTTAAGCGCAAGTCCCGCTTTAATTGCATAGTCAACCACTTTTTTATTTAAAACGGGCAATGTTCCCGGCATACCCGTACATACGGGACAGCACGCAGTATTTACGTCAAGACCGAATTCGTTTTTGCAGGAACAGTATATTTTTGTAGCGGTCGAAAGTTCAGCGTGAACCTCCAAACCTATAACCGATTCATATTTCATTTTAAGTGTACCTCCTTATATACGCGGTTTAACCGTGTGGTAATCTGTATTTTGTTCAAACGCATATGCGGCGCTTAAAATACGCGGTTCCGAAAATGCTTTGCCTATAAGCTGTATACCTATAGGCATACCGTCTTTGCCGAAACCGCCCGGAAGTACAATTGCCGGGAGTCCCGCAATGTTTACCGATACGGTGCAAATATCGCCCAAATACATTTCGAGCGGATCGCTTATTTTTTCGCCTATGTTAAATGCTGTTGACGGTACGGCGGGTGAGAGTATAATATCATACTTTTTAAATGCGTCGGCAAACGCACCGCGAATAAGCGTACGTGTTTTTTGTGCCTTTTTGTAATATGCGTCATAATAACCCGAGCTTAATACATATGTTCCGAGCATTATACGGCGCTTTACTTCGTCGCCGAAACCTTCGCTTCTTGTTTTTAAATACATATCGGTTAAATCGTCAAAATTTTCGGTGCGGTAACCGTATTTAACACCGTCAAAACGTGCAAGGTTTGAGCTTGCCTCGGCAGACGATATAATGTAGTATGCGGCAAGCGCATAATCGGTGTAAGGCATATTAAATGTTTCAACGTGCGCACCCATTTTTTCAAATTGTTTTGCGGCATCGTTTATTGCATTTTTCACATCATCGGATATTCCGTCGCCTATATACTCAAGCGGTATACCTATTTTAAGACCCTCAACACCGTCTTTAAGCGTTTTTGTATAATCGGGGTAATCAATATTAAGCGAGGTTGAGTCGGCATTGTCGTGTCCCGTAATGGTATTGAGCACAAGCGCACAGTCCTCAACGTCTTTTGTAAGAGGTCCAATCTGGTCGAGCGACGACGCAAACGCAACAAGCCCGAAACGCGATACCAAGCCGTATGTAGGTTTAAGCCCCACAACCGAACAAAAAGATGCCGGCTGACGGATAGAGCCGCCCGTATCCGAGCCGAGTGCAAATATTGCTTCATCTGCCGCAACAACCGCCGCACTTCCGCCCGACGAACCGCCCGGTACTTTGTTTGTACCGTATGGGTTATGAGTCTTTTTAAAGTACGATGTTTCGGTACTTGATCCCATAGCAAACTCGTCCATATTGGCTTTGCCCAATATTACCGCTCCGTCATCTTTGAGTTTCTTTGCAGCAAAAGCGTCATACGGCGGTACAAAGTTATAAAGCATTTTTGACGCACAGGTTGTTTTAAGCCCGTTTGTGCAAATGTTATCTTTTATTGCGGCGGGAATACCGGTAAGAGGCTGCTGCTTTCCGTCTGATATCATATCGTCGGCGCGTTTTGCGCTTTCAAGCGCACCCTCTTTATCTACCGTAATATATCCTCCAATGTCACTTTCGGTTTTTTCAATACGATCAAGCACCGATTTTGTAAGCTCAACACTTGATATTTCTTTATCGGCAAGCTTTTTTGAAAGCTCATGAGCCGTAAGGTTAAAAAGTTCCACTTTAAATGTCCTCCTTATTCAACAACTTTAGGTACAATAAAACAACCGCGTCCTTTTTGAGGTGCGTTTTTTAATATTACATCTCTGTCAAAATTTTCTTTCGGCACGTCCTCACGCAGTACATTTACCACATCAAGCACGTGGTTTGTGGGGTCAATCGATTCGGTATCAAGTTCTTTAAGCTTGTCCGCAAATGCAATTATGTCCTCCATATGCAAGTTGTTTATTTCATCTTCCGTTACATAAAGCCGTGCAAGGTCGGCTATATGCAAAATATCCTGCTTTGTAACTTTCATTGTTAAGCACTCCTTTATTTAAAATTTGTTCTGTATTTTTTTATTCATTATTTATTATCTCGCTTACGTCAATTTCGCCGTCAAGCATACGGTTAAATGTTTGCTCGTCAACGGTTGGTATATTAAGCGTATTTGCCTTGTCAAGTTTACTGCCCGCGTCTTCGCCCACTAACACAAAACTTGTTTTTTTGCTTACCGAACCCGATACTTTTCCGCCGTTTTTTTCTATTACTTCGGTTATTTCTTTTCGTCCGTATCCGTCAAGTTTTCCTGTTGCAACAATTGTAAGGTTTTTAAATATTTCGGAGTCGGTTTGAGTTTTATCGGTATAGCGTGTGTTTACACCGGCACTTTTTAATTTATTAACAAAGCTTTGCATATGAGGCTGTGCAAAAAACTCGTGCACACTTTGTGCGGTAACCTCGCCCACATCATTAATTTGCGCAAGCTCGTCCTGCGGTATGGCAAACAATTTTTCAATATCGCCTGCATACTCGGCTATTTTTTTTGCCGTTCCCGTTCCCACAAATCTTATGCCGAGAGCGTTTATAAGTCTTGATAAGCTGTTTTGTTTTGATTTATTGATTGAGTTTATTAAATTTTCGGCGCTTTTGTTGCCCATTTTGTCAAGTGACGAAATTTCGTTTTGAGTTAAGTAATACAAATCGGCGCTGCTTTTAATTAAACCGCCGTCCACAAGTTTTTCAACCACCGACGGTCCAAGCCCCTCTATATCCATAGCATCGCGGCTTGCAAAGTGTGTAATGCTGCGCTTTAGCTGTGCAGGGCAGTCAATACCCGTGCATCTGAATGCCGCCTCGCCCTCCGCGCGGTGCACGGGAGCACCGCATTCGGGACATACATCGGGCATTGTAAACTCCGTTTCGTCGCCGCGTCTTTTGGCTTTTACAACAGATACAATTTCGGGGATAATATCGCCCGCTTTTTGTACTATAACCGTATCGCCTATTTTAATATCTTTTGTACGTATATAATCTATATTATGCAGCGTTGCGCTCGATACCGACGTGCCTGCAAGCGATACCGTATCAAATTCCGCTTTGGGTGTAAGCACGCCCGTTCTGCCTACCTGAATTGAAATTTTTCGTATAACCGTTTCTTTTTGCTCGGCAGGGTATTTGTACGCAATTGCCCATTTTGGGGTTTTTGCCGTTGTGCCGAGCTTTTCGCGGTCGGCAAGCGAATTAACCTTTATAACTGCGCCATCTATATCGTAATAAAGTTTTTGACGCATTTCGCCAATCTTTAAAACCTCGTTGAATGCCGATTTAATATCGGTAAATTCTTTTGTGTTTGAAATAACTTTAAACCCTGCTTTGCGTAAAAATTCAAGCCCCTCAAGATGCGTTTTTATTTCAACACCTTCAATTTGCTGAATGTTAAAAACAAATATATCCAGCTTTCGTTTTGCAGCTATTTTACTGTCGAGCTGGCGTAGTGAACCTGCCGCGGCATTTCGGGGATTGGCAAAAGAAGTTTTGCCCTCCTCTTCGCACTTTAAGTTTAAATCCTCAAACGCTTTTTTGCTCATAAACACTTCACCGCGCACTTCAAGGTACGGCACCTGCACATTAAGCTTAAGCGGTATACTCATAACCGTTTTAAGATTTTGCGTTACATCCTCGCCCGTTATTCCGTTACCGCGCGTTGAACCGCGCACAAAAAGCGAATTTCGGTATTCGAGCGATACCGACAGCCCGTCTATTTTATGTTCAACCGCATACGTCGGCTTGTATCCGAGCGCGGATGTTGTGCGTTCGTCAAATTCTTTTATTTCTTCAAAACTAAACGCGTCCTGCAGGCTTTGCATTTGAACATTGTGCGTTACGGAGTTAAACTCCGTTAAAACTTCGCCGCCTATTTTTTGCGACGGTGAGTCGGGAGTAACTTCGTTTGGGTGCGCGCTTTCGTATTCAAGGAGCGCACGCATCATTTTATCGTATTCCAAATCGGTAATCTGCGGATTGTCAAGCACGTAATAGCAGTACGCGTGATACGTTAAATCCTTTTTCATTTGTTCATACTGTTTTTTAGTCATATAAACAACCTCTCATTTAAACCAAACTGTTATCGCCGAACAGTATATGCTTTCGGCATATAAACACATCGCAAATACTTGTTGAGTAAAATTTTTCTATTGCTTTAAGCACAAGTTCGGGTTTTAAGTTTGATACATTGCCCGCATTTAAGTGAAGTGTTATAATATGGCTTGTGCCGCTCTCACTTTGTACAGAAATATTTTTTATAAAATCTTTAATATTAACCTCGTTTAAACCGCGTTTGGATTTTTTTTCTATCATAATGCACTTGCAGTTTTTAAACAATTCAAGGTCAATGTCTTTATCGGTTGTAAATCTTGCCTCATACACCGCACTCGATATATCCGAAAGCGGCTTTAACCCCTCGGCATTTACAATTTTGGTAAACTCAATACCGCGCGGTGAATTTTGGTTGAGTATTTGTTTTAGGTAAACCGTGTCAACATTTTGGGTAAATTCTATGTCCAGCACATCGCACTCGCTTGTTGTGCCTACCGAAAGCGGAAGGCCTATTGTCATAACCGTATGAGGATTAAAACCGTTTGAATATTTTAAAGGAAGTCTGCACCGTTTAAAAATGCGGTTTACCGTTCGCAAAAAATCAAGATGCGATATATATTTTACTTCATCTTTTTGCATATAATACATTCTGTACTTACTCATAGCAAACTCCTTCTTTAAAACACATAGCTCCGCAGGCAGAACATTTGGCTCTGCAATTTGGGGTTACAATTGCCTGTTCAGCTTTTTTGGCTTCTGATATCAGAAAATCTTTTTTAACTCCTATATCTATCATATCCCACGGAAGTATCTCGTCAAATTCTCTTTTGCGTGTATAGAAAAACGGGTCAATGCCGCACTCTTTAAATGCCTCGTCCCACTTTTCGCCGTCAAACATATCCGTCCAGCCGTCAAACCTAACTCCTTTTTCGTGAGCTTTTATAAGCACGTCAGCCAAACGTCTGTCACCGCGTGCAAACACACCTTCCAAAACGCTTACGGGCGCCTCGTGATAGTTGTATTTTATACGTTTGTCACAAATTGCCTCTTTAAGCACGTGCTGTTTTTCGCGCAGCTGTTCAACGCTGTTTTGCTCGCACCATTGAAAAGGTGTAAACGCTTTGGGTACAAACGATGAAACGCTTGTTGTAACTTTAAGTCCCGGTGCGCGTTTTTCTTTGGGTATCGAAAAATATTCTCTTACCACTTTTTTTGAAAGTTCGCCTATTCCTCGTATATCGTCGTCGGTTTCGTGCGGAAGTCCTATCATAAAATAAAGCTTTATACTCGAATATCCGCCCTCAAATGCCATATGGGTACTTCCGAGCAAATCCTCCTCGGTTATGCCTTTGTTTATAACGTCGCGCATTTTTTGCGTACCTGCCTCGGGGGCAAAGGTAAGCGAGCTTTTGCGCACTTTTTGTATTTTTTCCATTAAATCCATACTGAATGAGTCAAGCCGCAGTGACGGGAGCGCAAGACTTACTTTTTTATCTTCCGTCATAGGCAAAAGCCCGTCGGTAAGTTGTTTTAGCTGTGTGTAATCGCTTGTTGAAAGCGATGTTAAGCTTATTTCGTCATAGCCTGTACTGTCCATAAGCTTTTGAGCGCTTTTTAAAAGCGTATCGGCGCTTTTTTCGCGTACGGGGCGGTATATCATACCCGCCTGGCAAAATCTGCATCCGCGTATACAGCCTCTGAACACTTCAAGCATTATACGGTCGTGAACAATTTCAATAAACGGCACTATTATTTTATCGGGGTAAAAAACGTTATCTAAATTTTTAATAATACGCTTTTTTACCGTTTTGGGAACATCATCCGATTTTGGGGTAATGGCTTTTACCGTTCCGTCACCGTTATATGATATATCGTAAAAACTCGGCACATATATGCCCTCGATTTTGCTTACCTCTTTTAAAAAGTCCTCACGGGGAAGATTTTTTTCTTTCCACTCGGCATACAAATCCATAACCTCGTTCATCATTTCTTCGCCCTCGCCAAGCTCAAAAAAATCACAAAACGGTGCAATACTTTCGGCACTGTATGCACACGGGCCGCCCATTACCACAAACGGGTCGCCGTCTTTGCGGTCTCTTTGCAGCAACGGAATACCCGCAAGGTCGAGCATATTTACAATGTTTGAATAACACATTTCGTACTGAAGTGTAAATCCCACAAAATCAAAATCGCTCACGGGGTCCATAGTTTCAAGCGTAAAAAGCGGTATATTGTTTTGGCGCATTTTATCTTCCATATCAACCCACGGCGCAAACACGCGTTCGCAATAGGTATCGTCACGTTCGTTAAGCAAGTGGTACAGTATTTTCATTCCAAGGTGCGACATACCCACTTCGTACACATCGGCAAAGCAAAACGCAAACCTTATTTTAACGTCATCGGGGTTTTTAATAACGCTGTTAAACTCGCCGCCCGTATAACGTGCGGGCTTTTCAACGCTTGGCAAAATATTGTCTATTTGTTTTTTTAATTTATGCATTGGATTTCTCCTTATATTTTATATTTAAAACATATATTTTATATTATACTACAAACCGCAAAATTTTTCAACACATTCACTCATCAAAATAAAGCCGCCGCCGCACAATATTTTGTGCAGAATTTCCTTTTATTGTATAAAGAAATAAAAATTATAAAAAATTTGACAAACACACGCATACGTGGTATTATATTACGGTACCGAGCAGTTCAGGCAATTGCGGGGGTATTTTTTAAAAATATCAATGAGGAAAGTCCGAGCATCACAGGGCAGAATGCCCGGTAACTCCGGGTGAAGGCGACTTTAAGGAAAGTGCAACAGAAAAAAACCGCCGTTTTTTAAAAAACGGTAAGGATGAAAAGGCGAGGTAAGAGCTCACCGGTGTTTGGGAGACCAAACAGCCGTGTAAACCCCATTCGATGCAACTCTGACCGAAAATTAAGCTTGCCCGGCATTTTCGACGAGAGGCAGGAGGTGTGCAGTAATGTACATCGTAGATAGATGATTGCCAAATACAGAACTCGGCTTACAGAGCTGCTCGGTTTTGTTAATTAATAATGCACCGCCAAATAAATCCGTAACCGGGGTTTTGGCGGTGTTTTGTTGTTTTTGCTTTAACGGCGGCGTAAAATTTGTAAATTTTGTTCTTGATTTTATATTAAATTCATTATATAATATAGATATACAAATTGTATATTTAAATTGTTGCTTTAAGGGGGATTGCTTTGTATGAAATTAATACTTGCGATTATTAACGATGAAGACGGCAATAAGGTGTTAAACGAATTAACAAAAAACGAATTTCAGGTAACAAAACTTGCCACAACGGGAGGTTTTTTAAAAGCCGGAAATATGACGCTTATTATAGGTACCGACAATGATAAAGTTGATACCGCCATAAATATTATAAAAAGCAAAAGCCATACGCGCAAACAAGTTGCCGCGTCGCCAATGCCCATAGGTGCGTCGGCGTCGTTTAATCCGTATCCCATAGAGGTTGAAGTGGGCGGAGCGACGGTGTTTGTACTTGAGGTGGAACGTTTTGAAAAAGTTTGATATTGCAAACCCCGTACCTTTGGGGCAGGATAAAACCATACAGCTATTTTTGCGCCTTACGGCACAAAACAAACTCGGACACGCATATATTATTGAGGGCGATGAGGGTATGGGCAAAAAAACGCTTGCACGGCATATACTCAAAATTATTATGTGCGGTACACACAGCGCGTGTGGAGTCTGCAATGCCTGCCGTACGGTTGAAAGCGGTACGCACCCCGATATAATATATATTTCAAACGGTGACAGGCAGTCTATAGGAATAGACCAAATACGCGCTGTGCGCGACAGGGTTTTTGAACGCCCTTTAACGGCGCACAAAAAGGCGGTTGTTATACAAAATGCGCATCTTTTAACCACGCAGTCGCAAAATGCGCTTTTAAAAATGATTGAGGAGCCGCCCGAGTATATAGTTTTTATATTACTGTGCAATAATGCGTCAAAAATGCTGCAAACGGTTATGTCACGCGTTACGTTAATACGGGTTAATCCGCTCAAAGGCGAACAATTAAAGCAAATTGTGCCCGACGCACCCGAGTTTATGTACAGCTATGCAATGGGCAATGCAGGCAAACTTTCGGCACTTAAAGACGACGAACACTTTGCCGAAATAAGGCAAAATGCGCTTGATGCGCTTATGACTCTTACCGACAAAAATCCGTATGCAATATATAAAGCAACGGAGCTTTTTGGTAAAGACAGAGCGCGCAACAAAGAGCTTACAGATATTATGGCGCTCTTTTTAAGGGACGCACTTTTTATGAACCTTAAACTCGGTGACCTTATAGCAAATAAAGATAAATACAGTGAAATTGAGGCATTTTGTAAAACCTTTTCGGCAAAACAATGTCAAATGCTTGCCGAAACGGTAATGAACGCTCAAATGGAACTCGGCAAAAGCGGAAATACCGCCATTGCCGTGCAAACAATGTTTATGAAATGCCGGGAGGTTAACAAATGACGCAAGTTACAGGAATAAGATTTAAAAAAGTAGGTAAAATATATTATTTTGACGACGCGGGTTTTGATTTGAAAAACGGCGACAATGTAATTGTGGAAACATCACGCGGAGTGGAGTTTGGTACTGTTGCAATAGCCAAAAAAAACGTAACTGATGACGAAATAGTATCTCCGCTCAAAAAAATAATGCGAATTGCAACCGATGGGGACAAAAAACAGGTTGAACAGAATAAAGCAAAAGAAAAAGAGGCGCTTTCGGTGTGCCGCGAAAAAATATTAAAACATAATCTCGATATGAAACTTATTGACGCTGAATACACGTTTGACAGAAATAAAATTTTGTTTTATTTTACCGCGGACGGGCGCATAGATTTCAGAGAGCTTGTGCGCGATTTGGCGGCAGTGTTTAAAACGCGTATAGAATTGCGCCAGATTGGTGTAAGAGATGAGGCAAAAATGCTTGGCGGATTGGGTATATGCGGCAGACCATTGTGCTGCAACTTGTATCTCGGCGATTTTCAGACGGTAAGCATTAAAATGGCAAAAGAACAAAATTTAAGTCTTAACCCCACAAAAATATCGGGTACGTGCGGCCGTCTTATGTGCTGTCTTAAAAACGAGCAGGAGGCATACGAGGCGTTAAACAAAAAAACGCCCAATGTGGGTTCGCTTGTAAAAACACCCGACGGTAAAGGTTCGGTTACGGCGGTATCGGCACTTAAAGGTATTGTTGCCGTTGCAATAGAGGCTGACGGCGAAAAAGAACTGCGTGAGTATAAAACGGATGATGTTGTAATACTTAAAAAAGGCACGTCCAAAAACGAGGAAAAAATTGACCTTAAAGCACTTAAACAGCTTGAAGATTAATATTAAAATTGTTACAATGTTTATAAAACGCTTGCTTTTGTGCGCAATGTGTATTATAATAAACAAAACAAAATATGTGGGAGGTGTTTTAAATGGCATATAAAATTACAGATGAATGCATCAGCTGCGGTGCTTGCGAAGCTGAATGTCCCGTATCCTGTATTTCACAGGGAGATGACAAATACGTTATCAATGCAGACGAATGTCTTGAATGCGGTGCTTGTGCCGGTGTTTGTCCGGTAGGCGCTCCTGTACAGGACTAATTATGTAAAAACATCGCAGTAAACGGTGTTTTTATTTGCAAAAACGTATCGGGCGGCAAATTTAAGTCCGTGCGGTTTTGCCTGATTAAGTGACGGGGTTTGAACCTATGGGTTAAAACCCCGTCCCAATATAACGGAGAGATAATATGGAACGAGTAGACGATTTGGGCGGCGGTCTTAAACTTATACAAAATACCGACTTGTTTTGTTTTGGAACGGACGCGGTGTATCTTGCAAACTATGTGTGTAAATCCGCACCGAAAACGGTTGTGGATTTTTGCACGGGCAACGGCATTATACCCGTACTGCTTTCGCAAAAGTTTGAAAACGCACAAATATACGGTATTGAAATACAGCAAATGAGCGCCGAATTGGCAAAACGCAATGTTGAACTTAACGGGCTTGGCATCAGAATTAAAATAATAAATGACGATATAAAAAACTGCAATGAACATTTTAAATCGGGAAGTGTGGATGTTATAACGTGCAATCCGCCGTATATGGCGCTCGGGACGGGATTTAAAAACCCCAAAGACGAAATGGCGGCGGCGCGTCACGAAATTTATATAGATATAGACGGCGTACTTTGCGCGGCAAAACGCATATTAAAGTTTGGCGGTGAGTTTTATATGGTTCACCGTACCGACAGACTTTGCGATGTGTTAAACGCAATGCGTACACATAAAATAGAACCTAAAACATTAAAATTTATTCACCCGTACATAGGCAAAGCGCCCAATTTATTTTTGGTTAAAGGTATTGCGGGTGCAAAACCGAGCCTTGTGTTGGAGGCACCGGAGTATGTAAGAAAGGAGCCTTTTAATGAGTGATAATAAAACCGAAAACGGATACGGTACATTATATCTTTGTGCAACGCCCATAGGTAATTTGGGCGATATATCACCGCGTACACTTGAAACGTTAAATGCGGTTGATTTAATAGCGTGCGAAGATACGCGCCATTCTATGAAATTATTTAACCACTTTGGAATATCAAAACCGCTTACAAGCTATTTTG
>USKN01000034.1 GCA_900555295.1 uncultured Eubacteriales bacterium | reverse complement strand
ATTTTTTATGGGTTTATTTAATAATTACGACAAAGTTGGTCCCGGGGTATCTAAAAACGCTCCCGAAAAGCACAGATTTTTTTTGTTTTTTGAATTATTCGGCAGAAAATTTACAAAGCTTGTATTGCTAAACTTAATATACCTTGCGGCATTATTACCGCTTATATTTGGGTTACGGCTTTCGCTTACGTTAAATTTGGATAATATTATTAAACAGCCGCTTATTTCGTTTACGGGCGATATAATAGGAATAGCGCTTTTAATAATTGCGGGATTTATTACAGGCCCGGCTACAGCGGGATTTACTTATGTAATACGTAATTTTCAGCGTGAAGAACACGCCTGGGTGTGGAGTGATTTTAAAGAGCATTTTAAAAAGAACTTTAAACAAGGTGTGGCTATGACATTTATCGATTATGCCGCATACTTTCTTTTATATGTTTCATTTGTGTTTTATGTGTACGGTACGGGCGTGCTTGCACCGTCAATTGCCAAGGCATCTCCGTATTTATCGGCTGTAATTGTACTTTTAAGTATAATTTACACGTGGGCACACTATTATATATATGTTATGATGGTAACATTTGATTTAAAACTTAAAGATATTATAAAAAATGCAATTATTTTTGCATTTGCAAAACTGCCGCTTAATATTTTAATATCGGTAATACTTATTGTACTCTCATTTGCAATGCTGTACTATATTGCAATAGGCGCAATATTATTTATAATATTCGGCTTTTCGCTGTTTGGGTACATTATAACTTTTTGCGTGTACCCCACAATAGATAAGCTTATGATTAAACCGCAAAATCACGATGACGGCGATAACGGACCCGGAAGTGATTTTAGCGACGAACTTATTATTTAATAAACGAAAAAATTGTAAAAAAACCTAAAAAAAATGTTTGGAAATGTTTTTTTGGGGTAAACATATAAACGGAGAACCATTTATGAAACATATACAGATTTTTACCGACGGTGCATGCAGCGGCAATCCCGGCAAAGGCGGTTGGGGCGCGGTGCTTAAATACAATTTGCATACAAAAGAAATGAGCGAGGGTTACAAGTGTACAACCAATAACCGTATGGAATTGCTTGCGGCAATTAAAGCGCTTGAAGCGCTAAAAGAGCCTTGCAAGGTAACTCTTACAAGCGACAGCAAATATCTTGTGGACGCGGTAAAACTCGGTTGGCTTAAAAAATGGAAGTCCAACAATTGGTACAGAACCAAAACCGAAAAAGCCAAAAATGTGGATTTGCTTATAAGACTTGACGCACAAATAACCAAACATAATATTGAATTTGTGTGGGTAAAAGGACATAACGGTCACCCCGAAAACGAAAGGTGCGATATGCTCGCAACAAGTGCCATTAGAGGAAGCAATCTCATTGATGACATAGGATACATTCAGTAGAAAGAAGGTTTTAAAATTTATGGATAAGGAAATTTATTTTGACCATGCGGCAACAACCGCCGTTAAACCTGAAGTGGTACAGGCTATGCTGCCGTATTTTACCGAAAATTTCGGTAACGCTTCAACGGTTTATAAACTCGGTGAAAAAAGCAAAGCCGCTTTGGACGCGTCAAGAATTACGGTTGCAAATGCAATCGGCTGCGATAAAAACGAAATATTTTTTACATCATGCGGTTCAGAGTCGGACAATTGGGCTATAAAAGGCGCAGCTTTAGCAAATAAAGCAAAGGGCAATCATATTATAACAACGGCAATAGAACACCACGCGGTAATGCACACATGTGAATTTCTTGAAAAAAACGGTTTTGAGGTTACATACCTTCCCGTTGACGAATACGGCAAAATAAGACTTGATGACTTAAAAAATGCCATTAAAGACACAACAATACTTATAACCGTTATGTTTGCAAATAACGAAATAGGTACTGTTGAACCCATTGCCGAAATAGGTAAAATAGCGCACGAACACGGAATTTTGTTTCATACCGACGCGGTACAGGCTGTGGGTGCACTCCCTATAAATGTTAAAGAAATGAATATAGATATGCTTTCAATGTCGGCTCATAAATTTAACGGGCCAAAAGGCATAGGCGCTCTTTATATACGCAAAGGTGTTAAAATAGAAAATCTTATTCACGGCGGCGGACAGGAACGTAAAAAGCGTGCAGGTACCGAAAACATTGCCCAAATTGTTGGAATGGCAAAAGCACTTGAGCTTGCAACGGCACATCTTGACGAAAAAATTAAAAATCTTACTCAAAAAAGAGATTATATTATAAATTACATTCAAAAAAATATTCCGTATGCAAAGCTTAACGGTCACCCGACCGACAGATTACCGTCTAATGTAAACTTTTCGTTTAAGTATATAGAGGGCGAGTCGCTTTTATTGTGGCTCGATATTGCAAACATTGCCGCATCGTCGGGTTCTGCCTGTACGTCAGGTTCTCTTGACCCATCGCACGTTTTGCTTGCAATAGGACTCCCGCACGAAATTGCGCACGGTTCATTGCGTGTATCGCTTGGTGAGGAAAACACACAGGAAGAAATTGATTATTTCCTTACGGAGTTACCTAAAATTGTAAAAAAATTAAGATTAATGTCGCCTTTATACGAAGGTGTGGAAGGAGAATAAATTATGTACAGCGAAAAAGTAATGGATCATTTTACAAACCCCAGAAATGTGGGTGAAATACCCGATGCAAATGCCGTAGGACAAGTTGGTAACGCAAAATGCGGCGATATAATGAAAATGTATATGAAGATAGAAAATGATGTTATAGTTGATGTTAAATTTAAAACATTCGGATGCGGCGCGGCTGTTGCAACAAGCTCTATGGCAACCGAGCTTGTTAAAGGAAAAACAATCGATGAGGCATTAAAGCTTTCAAACAAAGCAGTTATGGAAGCACTTGACGGACTCCCCCCTGTAAAGGTGCACTGCTCCGTACTTGCCGAGGAGGCAATTGCAGCCGCAATTCAAAATTATTACGACAGAATGGGCATTGACAAACACGTTATGAAATGCGGCGGAGAGTGTGAACATTGCGGAACGCATAAGGAAAACAACTCAAAAGAAAGCAGTTGTAAAGCGTAAATTATCATCGTGAATTTTATTGACAGTAACACCGTATAAATAACAGTAAATATAAAACAATTACAAATTTACCGCCCCCACAATAGTCAGACCTAAAATCTAACTGTTGGGGGCGGTTTTTTGGCAAAATAAATATATAAATATATAAATATATTTATAATATCCTTTATCTAATAATACATCAAAATTCTCCCAAAACATACAATACACATTAAATATATTAACGGCTTACCTCCCGGGGAGGCTCCGCCACAGGCGGTGGTGAGGTGGTATTTTAATTTATATTTTCTTATTTTAAAGCATAATAAACCATAATTAACAGCTTGTTTATTTTAATTTATACAGAGCGTTGTACTTTATATTATGTGTATATTTTCACCTCATCAGTCATCTTACGATGACAGCTTTCCCTCCAAGAGGAAGCCTTGATTTTGCGGCAATTTTAATGTTGTTTATATTAACAATAAAAATATTTCAACTTTGATTTTTAAATGCATTTCTCACATTGTAAAAATTATTACCTTATGCTGACAATACAGATACATCAACGGCAAGTATAGTCAATAATATAAAATAAAAGAACCACGGCATAAGCCGTGGCTCTTTTATTTATTAAGATATAATTTAAGTAATTATGAATTACTCAACTTCAACTGCATCGATTTCAACCGGTGCGATATCAGCAATATCTTCGTCAGCAACTACTGTTGTATCAGCAGCTTCTGGTTTTGTTTCTCCAGCTTCGCTACCACCTTCTGAGGGTGTAGAACGAGCTGTTGAAGGAGCTTTGTTCTCTTCTTCAGCTTTCTTTTCTTCAGAAACTGTCGGTTTTTCTGAACCTTTAACAGTCTGTCTTGCATCAAATGTGTAAACATCTACAACATCATCATCAGCAAGTTTGAAGAATACAAATGTAGCTGTCTTCTTCTCTGCATCATACTCATCAATGTTAGATGTACCTTCGTAATCATCTACATAGATTTTAGCATTTCTTGATTTATATTCATATGTGTATTTGTTTGTAGCTGTCTTGATCTGATAATCAACGGCGCTGCCAATGAGGTTAATGATTTTACCTTTGTTGTTCTTTTCAATTGTATCAATGTAACCGTAAGCATATGAATATTTTGTGTTGTTTCTTTCAGCTGTCATAGCATTAAGAGCATTGTTATCGGGAACAAGAACTTTGTTTGCTACAACACCGAGGATGATGTAATCGCTTACAACACCGTCAGCATTAGCTGTGTAAAGAATTACAGAACCTGCAGTGAGGTTAGCAACATCTTTTGTACCTGTGTATGCTTTGCTGTCATCATCAAAGATAAGTTTAACTTCTGCTTCTTCGTTGTTTGTGTAAACAACAGCCTGTGTAACGTCATCACCATTGTATGAGATATCGCTTACACTCTTAACAACAGAAATATTCTGTGCAAGGTTGATAGCGTCAGCACCTTTGGTCATAGCCATTACATAGTATTCGCTGTCATCTTCGTCAGCAACAATACCTTTGTAATCGTTGTCATCGATAAGAGCTGAAAGTGATGATGTATAAGCATCGTCAATATCTTTACCTTCTTCAACTACGAATACAACTACGTTATCAGCAACTAATTTGCTGTCAACTTTTTGTGAGCTGTCTTTGTATTTACCGTTAACAGCTTTAACATCATCAAACCATTCAATTGATTTAATGTAATTGTCAGATGTTGTTTTGTATTTAACAAGTCTCATAGCTGTTGTAGCTGTTCCCTTGTCGTTTTTGTAAACAGCTTCAAATGCAGCAACTTTAGCAACATCTGTAGAAGGTTTCATTGACTCGTCTGTGATTGTACCAGCATTATCTTTTGTCTGATATTTAAATGTCGTGTAAGCATCCATTACAACAACGCCCATATCGGTTGTAAGAATTTTAACCTGGAGGCCGTTATCGAATGTAGAATCGTTTGCACCGGCATCAAGGATATAACCGTATTTACCGTTAGAACCTTTTGTACCGTCAAAATCAAATACTTTACCTGTCATTGAGAGGAAGTATGTTCCTTCAGATGAAAGTGTGAAGCCTTTTGTTGTACCAACTGTAATTGTGTTGAGTACATCATACTCTTTATCATCAATATTGATTGTGTTATCATCAGCGTTGATTCCGTTAACAGTACCTACAACTGTGTTTTCACCAAGATTGTAGAATGTGATTTCTTTGTTGTCTGTGTTAGGTTTAATTTTTCCGGGATTCTGTGCAACTACTGCTACAACATCATCTTCGTTAAAGTCTGCAAGAGTAATATCTTTGCCATCAGCATCTTTGAAAGCAATTACATAAGCCGAATCATCAAGGAAATCAGCGAAGCTTATCTGTGAGCCGTCAAGTGTAAGTCTTTCTTTAGCTGTGTCAACTTCATCTACTGTGTAGTAATCATATTTTACAAATTTGATTACATCATAGTATTTGTCGTCTGTGTTTTCAACAAATGCGATTGTGCAATCGTCATTTTTGAATGCATTATAATTTGTATTAAATACTGCATATCCATCATTAGTTGTATTAGTTTTTGTTGATACTAATTTTCCGTTTACATAAACATCAACATCTTCATCAACATAAAGTTTTGTTGTTTTTGTAGCGTCTTCGTTTTCATAATACTCAACATAATCTTTTGTTGTTGAAAGTGCAGCATTATCTTCATCGATATCTGCAATATCAATATCAAGAACACTGCCTGTATCAGCTACAACAATAGCTTTTACATAGTATTTCTTTGAAGAAGCTTTTTCAACGTAAACTTTTACAGACTGATTTTTGTAATCAGCGATGTTTGAACCGTTTACATAGAATTTGTAATAATCAAATCCTTTGCTTGCTGCTTCTGTAAATTCAAAATCGTCAGAATCTTCTGTAACTTTGAATTTAACCTGTTCTTTTGTATCTTCGTTTTCGTAGTCACCTACAACACCTGTAGCAACATAGATGTCCATTCTTGTGAGGAGTGATTCATAGTTATCTTCATCATCAAGAATTTCGTATTTTGTGTCTGTACCAAAACCTGTTTGGTCCATAACAGCAATTTCCATAGCGTTAGCTGTGAGCATTGCTACTGTGCTTCTGAGAGCCGGTGTATCGTTACCCGAAGCAGAAACACCTGCTGTTAATTTAATGCTGTTTGCAACTGAAAGGTAACCTGAAGGATATCCGCCTCTCTGTGCAGCCATAGGTTCATAACCCATAGCAACTACGAGCATTTTAACTGCCTGTGCATATGTAACATTGCTTTCAGGCTCAAATGTGCCGTCGCCCATACCGTTTACAATACCCTGCTGTGAAGCGAGGTTAATGTAACCTGTAGCCCAATGATCTGCTGCAACGTCTGTAAACATTGTAGCACCTTTAGCGCCGTTAGCGCTGTTTTCTAATCCTAAAGCTCTGCATACAACAGCAGCATATTCTGCTCTTGTGATGTTTTGATCAGGATTAAAATTACCTGCATCGTCACCTTTTAAGATGTCTAAAGATGACAAAAGTTCAACCGCACCTGCATAATCTGCAGTGTTGTCTACATCGGGATAGCTTGCAAAAGCAACCGTTGTGAGAACCATTGTAAACACTACAACAAGTGCCAACACTTTTTTGAGATTTTTCATAATTCTCAAATCCTCCTTAATAAATTTTTTTTGAAAGGGATAATTGTTTACCGGACCTTTTTGTTTCCCTTTTCTTAAACAAAAATGCCCCAATGTTAGATATACTCTAACCTTGCATTGATTATATCATTGGAATATTTTATAGTCAATGCAGTATTTATTGTTGTAACAAAAATGTAACGATAGGGTAATCTATGAAACAATTTTGTTATAACATATAACCCGTTTAAACGCTCGCATAAAATGTAACAAAACAATGCTTTTGCGTTTTGGGACTATCACATTTTATATTATTTTTAATCAAAAGTCAAGAGGTTTTATTTGTTGTAATTAAATTGTAAAATGCAGTTGTATTTTTTTGCAAAATGTGGTATTATGTACCTTATAAGAACACAATACGGAGGCATCACATTATGGTTATTTCATTTATAGGTTCGGGTAAACTTGCGCGCCGTTTTGCAAAGCATTTTGCGAAAAACGATATGCCCGTTACTTTGGGCGGCTTTTACGACTTGCCGGCAAAAAGCGCCGCAGAGGCGGCCGTTGAGTTTAAAGCTACATTATATACAAAGATAGACAACTTGGTTGAAAATTCGGATATAATTTGCATTGCCGTACCCGAGGACAAAATACCGCGTACGGTTGGTGCGCTTAAATACAATCACACTCACGGAAAAATAATATTTCATATGAGCCGTAAATATGCAAGCGACGTTTTGGATACGGGATACGAAAACACCATTGCGGCAATTTACTCCACGGCAAACGTATACACCACTCTGCCCGCGGGCATTGCGGGTATACCGTACATAATTGAGGGCGAGGGCAAAAAGCTTGAAGATTTTAAAGACATACTTAAAAAATGCGGACTTAACATTGAAATTTGCGACCGCAAGCGTGCCGAAATATTTATTGCGGCGAGCAACATACTCGAAATGAACATATTTGCCGCAATTGCAAATGCCGAAACAGCGATAAAAGCGTCAACGGGGCTGTCGATACGAAACTCATCGTCGCTTATACTGCACAATGTAAACTCTATGCTTACAAATCCCGACGCATATATGCAGCTTAACATACAGCCTTATTTAACCGCCGCGGGAACGGCGGCAAAGCTTGCGGATATAAACAAACTCGATATGCCCGAATATTTAAAATGCAGTGCGCTTTCCGCACAAATGTGTTCGGAAAAATCGGCGCTTAAAAATGATGACAAGTACGAGATACAGATTGCCGTGAAAAAGTTTATAAAATAATGGTGCAAAAACCTATTGACGAACCCAATTTTATATAGTATAATGTAGGTAACTTAATTAAATTATTTAACAAAGATATATTGAATGAATTACGGAGATGATTTTAAATGGCAGAGTTAAGGTTTAATCCACTTACAAACGATTGGGTAATGATTGCGTCGCACAGACAAAACAGACCGCAGATGCCCAAAGATTGGTGCCCGTTTTGCCCGGGCCCCGACAATGACAAAGTACCGGCAAATTACGAAGTATTAAAATACGACAACGATTTTCCCGCGCTTTCGCAAAATCCGCCCGAATGTGACGATGTTGCCGAGTGTGTAAACGGCGTGTACAAAACAATGCCGTCGTACGGAAAATGCGAAGTTGTATTATATTCGCCAAACCACACAACCACACTCCCCGAATTAAGCGAAGGACACATAAAAAAACTTGTTGATTTATGGGCGGAAAGATTTAGCGAATTATCCAAAGACGAAAAAATTAAATACGTATTTATATTTGAAAACCGCGGCGAGGCTGTGGGCGTTACAATGCCGCACCCTCACGGTCAAATTTACGGTTATCCGTTTATACCCAAAAAAATCGAGCTTGAGATTAACTCGGCAAAAACACACTTAAACGAACACAAAAGCTGTTTGTTTTGCGATATGTTAAAATCGGAGCTTGAATTTAAAGAACGTATTATAATAGAAAACGAAAGCTTTATAACATTTTTACCGTTCTTTACCGAGTATCCGTACGGCGTATACATAATGGCAAAAAACCACAAACAAAACTTAACAGAATTTACCGACAGCGAAAAAATGCATCTTGCGCAAATTTTAAAAGCAACGGTAGGCACTCTCGACAGCCTTTTTGATATGAAATTTCCGTATATGATGTGTATGTATCAAAACCCCGTAAACACGGGTGAGGATACATCAGATTACAGCCATTTTCACATTGCGTTTTATCCGCCTATGCGTTCAAAAGACAAAATAAAATTCTGTGCTTCAAGCGAAACGGGAGCGTGGGCACACTGCAACCCAACCGCACCCGAAAGCGTTGCAAAAGAACTTAAACAGGCTTATGAAAAATATTTAAACAATAACCGAGGTTAAAGGAGAATATATTATATGGATATTAATTTAATAAAAGATGAATTTATACGCATATACGGAGGCACAAAAGACGATTTACGCGTTTTTCAGTCGCCCGGAAGAGTTAATCTTATAGGCGAACACACCGATTACAACGGCGGTTTTGTATTTCCTGCAGCACTTACAATGAAAACCACAATTGTGGTAAGAAAACGCAGCGACAATATTATACGTCTTAAAGCCACCGACCTTGACGTAATGGTTGAGGCAGACATATCAAAGCTTGACAGCTACCGCAATTTGGATTGGGGTAACTATCAGCTGGGAATTGCATACGAAATGCAAAAAGACGGATACGATATTTGCGGTATGGATATGCTGTACGACGATACGGTGCCTCACGGCGGCGGACTTTCGTCTTCGGCGGCAATAGAGGTATCTACCGCTTTATGCATACAAACATTTCACAACGAAAAAAACTGCATAAGCGAACCTATAGACTACATTAACCTTGCGCGCATAGGTCAGCGCACCGAAAACAACTATTGCGGTGTAAACTGCGGTATAATGGACCAATTTGCGTCGGCAATGGGCAAAAAAGACTGTGCGGTGTTTTTAAAATGCGACGACCTTACATACAGGCTTGTACCGCTTAAACTTGACGGCAAAAAAATTGTAATTTCAAACACCAAGAAAAAACACGCTCTCGGCGACTCAAAATACAATGAAAGACGAAGCGAGTGCGAGCAAGGATTTGAAATGCTTAAAGCTGTAATGCCCGATAAAAATTGTTTGGGCGAAATCTCGGTTGAAGAATTTGAAAAACACAAAGACGCAATAACGAACGAAACGGTACTTAAAAGAGTACACCACGTTATATACGAGGATGACAGAGTATTGCGCTCGATTGATGAATTAAACGCAGGCAACATAGAACACTTTGCCGAGCTTATGAACCAATCGCACGACTCATTGCGCGACGATTACGAAGTAACCGGATTTGAACTTGATACAATGGTTGAAGAAGCACGCAAAATAGACGGTGTATTGGGTTCAAGAATGACGGGCGGCGGTTTTGGCGGCTGTACGGTAAGCATAGTACGCGAGGACGCAGTTGACGAATTTATAGAAAAAGTGGGTAAAAACTACAAAGAAAAAACAGGTCTTACACCCGAATTTTATGTATCCGAAATAGGCGACGGTGCAAAAGAAGTAACGGAGTGATTATAAAATGGAAATAGTTATTGCCACAAACAACAAAGGCAAGGTTGCCGAAATAAAAGAAATACTTTCAACGCACAAAATAATGAGCCAAAGCGAGGTGGGAATACACCTTGACGCCGAGGAAACAGGCTCAACATTTGCCGAGAATGCGCTTATTAAAGCACGCGCAATTAAAGAATTTACCGATTGTGCAATACTTGCCGACGATTCGGGGCTTGTGGTTAAATCTCTCGGCGGCGAGCCCGGACTTTATTCGTCACGCTATGCGGGCGATGGCTGCACCCCCGACCAATGCATAGACAAACTGCTTTACAATATGAAAGATATACAAAACAGAAGCGCATATTTTATAAGTGTGGTTGCGCTTATTATGCCCGACGGCAGCGAACATATTTTTGAGGGGCGCTGTGAGGGCGAAATTACTTACGAGCGCAAAGGAAACGGCGGTTTTGGCTATGACCCGGTATTTTATGTTAAAAAATACAACAAAACATTTTCCGAAATGGGCGAACAGCAAAAAAACAAAATAAGCCACAGATACAAAGCACTCCAAAAAGCGAAAGAATTTTTGGAGGGTAAATAAACATTGACATATCACCATTTTTGAAATATAATATTTACATCAACGAATATATTATTTGTAAAACGGAGGGTATCAAATGGCAGACGGTAAAAAAATCACCAACAAATACTACGGCGGTGCAAAAGAGCGGTATTTACGCGAAAAAGTTGATACATTTGTATTGCGCGTACCGAAAGGGCAAAAAGAGGTTATACAAAAGCGTGCCGCAAAGCTTAATATGTCGCTCAATTCGTATATTGTAAGCCTTATTGCAAACGATATAAGCGATTTTGTATCGCAAACGTCAAAAACTCCGTCGGCTCCAAAAACCAAAAAAAAGGAAAAACAAAAAAAGAATAATTTACCGTCTTATTTAATGTAAACGCATTAGGCAAGAGGGAGTTGAACACGCATTGGTTTAACACAGAAATTTTCGCTGTTATTGCGTCAAAATACTCGCAAATACGACAGTATTAGCTGCGTTTTTTCCTTGTACTGCGAAAAATTCACTCTAAAAAAATTCTTTGAACTCAATAACGCCTGAAAAATCTTAACTTTTCAAGGCGTAAAGTCGCAGGCATACTGACGTATGTCAAGACTGACAACGAAGAAAAGGCTGATTTTTCAGCGTTGTGAGCGTGTTCGGATATTGCAACATCTGCCTATCGTGGTGCAGCAAAAAACATTTTGCGGCACCACGTTTGATTTTCAAAAAAACATTATATAATATATAGGTAAATAAATTATTTTATCTTTAATTTTTACATCTCTTTCGTTTGAAAGAACATATGCCTTTTTTATGTTATAATCCTCATTTTTTACAAAGTTATTTAATGCGCTGTGCACGGTATAATCCTTACCCGATTTTATTTCAAGCGGTACAACCGACAAACTTTCATAATCATCGGTTAAATAATCAACCTCGCCTTTACTGCGGTTATCATAGTAAAACAGTTTATGACCGTGTGCGGCAAGTTCGCTCGCAACAACACTTTCATATACCGAACCGAGATTTATACTCTTTATATCATCGCACACCGCCCTTATATTATTGCCGTACAAAATACATGTAAGTATTCCCACATCATTTAAATACAATTTGACAAGGTTTTTACCAACGGATTCAACAAGCGGAAAAACAGGATTTGAAACAGCCTGAACATTTAATGCTATGCCGCTGCTTATTAAATATTCAAACTCATCTTCATAATCGTTAAATGTTTTACCCCTCCTGTTTTCTACGTTTTTTGCCACAACACGTTTTTTCTTATTCTCCATATTTGACGGAATTAAATCATATATTCTTCTTATTTTTAATTTGCGCTCCTCATCGTATTTAGATGCATCGGCGGCATAATATTCGTGAATTTCTCTTTGAATTTCTCTTACCGAATTAATATTTTTTTCATTTAAA
>USKN01000033.1 GCA_900555295.1 uncultured Eubacteriales bacterium | reverse complement strand
GGTGTTGACGCACTTCTTTCGACTGTTCAGATGCCGAGCGGCATTCCGGTTGCAACAGTCGCTATCGGAGGAGCTGTCAACGCCGCTTTGCTTTGTATTGAGATTTTAGCCGTGACCGACGAAGCGCTTGCGGAAAAATTGAGAGTGAAATGAGAAAAACTGCGTGGCCATTTGGTCACGCAGTTTGCTGTATCGGTTATTTTTTCCTCAGTACTATTGCAATGAAGTTGAGGTATTTTCCGCCGCCGGCTTCCATGGATTTTCTGTCGCCTACGGCGTATTCGTTATCCTGCTTGAGCCAGTCGGCCCAGACCTCGTCGTTGCTCTCCATTTCACTGACGGAAACAACCTCCGCGCCGCTGCATTTGCCGACCATGTCGGTCCAGTAGTCAACATCATGCATGTAGTCAAGCTGCTCCGGCGTCCACGACAACAGAAGCTCCTTCGGCAGGGCATCGTGGCAGTCATTTTTCATGCCTGGTATCGCAATGTAGATATATCCGCCCGGCTTTATAAACGGAAGCAGCTTATCGTCAAGGTATCTCTCGTCGCGGCCGAAATAGTTATAGGAATCGGTGCTGACTACCGCGTCGAAAAACTCCTTTTCAAACGGCAGCGCCTGCGCATCGGCCTTGACGGGGATGAGCTTATCGCGCGCAACGCCGAGCGAGTCGAAAAACTTCCGGTTTTCCTCGGGATCGCTCCAGAGATCGGCCGCGTAAACGGTAAAGCCGTATTCCTTGGCAAGGAACACGCTTGTAAGCCCCTGACCGCTTCTTAAATCGCATACAACCGCGCCGCTCGGTGTTTTATTGTTAATCATAAGTTCTTCTTCCAATTTAACGGGATTGGGTCCCATTATTTTTGACTGTAGTTCTGGTGTGTCATACTTTTCACTTTTTATATATTTCATAATAATCTCTCCTCTGCTATATATTTTTTTAAAAAATTTTTTATATGGTCTTTTAACATTTCCGTTAATTTATACTTGTCGGGAAAATGGTCATACATATCTATAAACAAATACATAGGCGCATAAAACTCAACCGCAAGGCTGTATGAATTTCCGCTTTTTAATATACCTTTTTTTATCATTTCTCCAAAAATATCTTTTAAATAATAAACAGGGCCAAAACCTATGCAATTAACATAAAGTTCGGCAATTTCCGCATTACGGTATTGCTCCAATACACACATTCTGCGAAAATACGACGCAAATTCATCCTCTGTCCAAAATTTAAACTGTGCAAAGGTAAAATTTTTAACACTGTCCAAAGATGTACTTTTGTAAGCGTTGGGATCTGAATTATAATCGTCTTGCGGAACATTATATTTCTGCGATCTTTCAGCGTCCGTTTTATACATTCTTTCAACAATACTGTCAAAAATATCTTTTTTGTTTTTATAGTGCTTATAAAGCGCTCCCTTGGTTATGCCGAGTTCACCTGCAATATTACTTACCGAAACTGCCTCATAGCCGTTTTGCGCAAAGAGCCTTAAAGCTGTATTTAAAATTTTTTCTTTTGTATTGTTCATAAAAAAACCTCCCAACATCAGTAAACGACTGTTCACTTATATATTATAGTGAACAATCGTTTACTTGTCAAGAGTTTGTATAAATTTTCTTTAATTTTTTTAACTTTTTTATCTTTTTATTTTTTTTAGACTTTTTAAAACATTACTTTTAAAAGGTCTGTTTGCTATGCAATTTTTTCGTTAAAAATTTCTTTGTACTTTTTTTAAAAAATCTTTGTACTTAAAAAAAACTATAGATTTTTAATAGTTAGTCTCATATTATTTTTAAAAATACATCCTGTGTTAAATCTTCGGTAAGTATTTCATTGCCCGTAAGCTTAAAAAGATACTTTGTAACATACGGATAAAAAACACGTATAAGCTCATCAAATGCAGACTTATCACCGTTTTGGCAACGTTTAACTACTTTATTTTCATTAACATTCACCGCACCTCCCTGTTTTTATCTTTTAGGCAAACGAGACTCGAACACGCATTGCCTATACATTACACGCAAAAAAGACTTTTGGGTTGGAAACTATTTTACAAAAGCAGCAGCAATGTTCCGCCAACAAGCAATATAAGACCGAGAGTTGCTTTTTTTGTAAGTTTTTCTTTAAATACAATATACGAAAATGCAATTGTAACCAATATACTTAACTTATCTATGGGAACAACTATGCTTGCCGGACCGTCACGGAGTGCTCTATAATAGCAAAGCCAAGAAAGCCCTGTTGTGACTCCCGAAATAACAAGATAAAAAGATGTTTTGGCATTTATGTTTTTTGTATCTTTCGTTCCATCTTTAATTTTAACAATAACCCACGCCATTACCAATACAACAGATGTTCTTATTGCCGTTCCGAGCGTAGAGTCAATATCCGATATCCCTATTTTGCCCAATATAGATGCAAGCGCCGCAAAGATTGCCGACATCACCGCCAAAATAAACCAATTCGGCCTTTTTTGAGAGTCGGTTACGGTATCCCGTTTTTCAATCATTAAATATGTACCGCTTGCTATAAGTATAACGCAAAGTATTTTAAGCGGAGTTATTTTTTCACGCAAAAAAACAAATGCAAGCAGTATAGTAAGAATAGTACTTGATTTATCTATAGGCGCAACTTTATTTACGTCGCCGTATTTAAGCGCCTTAAAATAACAAAGCCACGACGCACCCGTTGCAAAGCCCGACATTATAAGAAACACAAGTGTTTTTGTTTTTACCGTCATTATTTCGCCCTGTACACCCGCAACAAAAACCATAAGCCATGCAAAAGCAAAAACAACAACCGTTCGTATTGCCGTTCCCAAATCGGAATTAATACTTTTAATACCTATTTTTGAAAGTATAGCCGTAATTCCCGCAAAAAAAGCCGAAAGTACAGCAAATGCAATCCACATACAGATCACCGTCCCCCGTACTTATTTTACCACATTTTTTACTTTTATGCATAAATTATTAAAAGCTAAAAACAGGGTATTGTTCTCATTGTAAAAACAATACCCTGTATATTTTTAATTATTTATTAAAACAAGTGGAAATTAACTATAAGTGCCGCAAACACTATAGATACCATACTCAAAAGTTTAATAAGTATATTAACCGACGGTCCTGCGGTATCCTTAAACGGGTCGCCTACAGTATCGCCCACTACAGCGGCTTTATGATTTTCGGAACCTTTTCCGTTATAATTACCCGCCTCAATATATTTTTTGGCATTATCCCAGCTGCCGCCCGAGTTTGCCATCATAACGGCAAGCACAAATCCCGAAACAAGAGCGCCTGCGAGCATACCTACAACACCGTTGGGTCCAAGTACAAGACCCACAATGATTGGCGCTACAATTCCGAGTGCGGCGGGAAGTATCATTTCTTTAAGTGACGAACGCGTGCATATATCAACGCAAGTTTCGTAGTCAGCCTCGGCTTTACCGTCCATTAAGCCTTTAATTTCTTTAAACTGTCTGCGAACTTCAACAACAATTTTTTGAGCTGCACGCCCTACAGCCTGCATAGTAAATGCACTGAAAAGGAACGGAAGCATTGCTCCCACAAACAAGCCAACCAAAACCGTTGGATTTGTAAGATTAAGCTCAAGCGAATATCCGAGTCCGCTTATTTTATCTGTGTACGATACAATAAGTGCAAGTGCGGTAAGCGCCGCCGAGCCTATTGCAAAACCTTTACCCGTTGCGGCTGTTGTATTACCGAGCGAGTCAAGCGAGTCGGTTCGCTCTCTTACAACTTCGGGCAATCCGCTCATTTCGGCTATACCGCCGGCATTATCGGCAACAGGACCGTATGCGTCGGTCGCAAGAGTTATTCCGAGTGTTGAAAGCATACCTACAGCCGAAATACCTACTCCGTAAAGACCGAGCGCAAAGCTTTCGCTTCCGCCTGCGGCAAAGTAACTTATAAGTACCGATATACCTATTATAACAACGGGCATTGCGGTTGAAAGCATACCAAGTGCTATACCGTCAATTATTATTGTTGCACTGCCCGTTTCGGATGACTTTGCAAGTTTTTTTGTGGGTTTATACGAATCCGATGTATAATACTCCGTAAAAAATCCTATTAATACACCGGCCAAAAGTCCCGATATAACTGCCCAAAATACACCTCTGTTATCGGGAAGAATATTGTATATAAGCACTCCCGACACAACAGCCGATATAATTGAACTTATATATGTTCCGCGTCTTAAAGAGCCGAGGAGCATTTTTTGGTCGGCACCCTCTTTTGTACTAATAAAAAATGTGCCTATAATAGATGCCAATATACCTATTGCGGCAATAAGCATAGGAATAATTACTCCGTTAAAACCGAGTCCCGCCGCCGTTGCAAGCGCACCGCTTGATATAACCGAACCTACGTAACTTTCATAAAGGTCGGCACCCATTCCGGCAACGTCGCCTACGTTATCACCAACATTATCGGCAATACATGCGGGATTTCTGGGGTCATCTTCGGGAATGCCCGCCTCTACTTTACCTACAAGGTCGGCTCCGACATCTGCGGCTTTTGTAAAAATACCGCCGCCTACACGTGCAAAAAGCGCCATTGAGCTTGCACCCATACCAAATGTAAGCATTGCACTCATAACATCATTTATTTCAAGTTTAAAAGCATATTTTAAAAGTATAAACCATACGCTTATATCCAAAAGTCCGAGTCCCACAACAGTAAGACCCATTACCGAACCTGAAGCAAAAGCAATTTTAAGTCCTTTGTTAAGGCTGTCGCGCGCTCCGTTGGCAGTTCTGGTATTAGCATATGTTGCAATTTTCATACCTATAAAACCCGAAAGTCCCGAGAAAAATCCGCCCGTTAAAAAGGCAAACGGAACAAACCAGGTTAAATATCCCGTGCTTGCAAGAATAATTAAAATAACAAACATAACTGCAAAAAAAACACCCACGGTTTTGTACTGACGCTTTAAGTAAGCCATAGCGCCTTTTCTTATTTTTTGTGCAATCGACGCCATTTGCGGTGTGCCCTCGGGCTTACCTTTAACGGCAAAAAACTGACAGGCTGCATAAATAATAGCAATAACAGCAGCGCAAAGTACTGCATACGGTGCAAAATTTGTCATATAACTTCCTCCCATACATTCTTATACTTATATTTTAATACATAAATAAATTTTTGTCAATCCTTTAATAATTTTACAATTACACTTTTCTTTATTTTGTTTTTTCCAAAATATCTTGCCGCAAAAATCCATAATGCAGCCGCACCAAAAAAAGCGGCAATGTTAACCGCTGTATTTGAAAAAAAGTACTCCGTTGCCGCACATACCGAAATAACGGCAATTAAAGGAAAAATATACAGCATAAAAGCCGCGCCCAAAATTTGCGGTGTGGGTGAACAAAACTCCACTTTATCGCCAACCTGTGCGCCTATAGGGTTTTCGGCTTCGGTATTTATTACGGGAGCATTGCACGCACCGCATTCGGTACAGTTATGTCCGCAGGCGGATTTGCACACAACCTCCACAACCGCATTTTTGCCGTTTACGGCAACAACAGTTCCCGTTCCCGTCATACAATTACACTCCCGTCTGAATAATACCGCATATTTTGGCGTCAACAAATTTTGTAAGCTCATTTGCGTTTACAAGCAGCTGACAGCCTTTTATTCCGGCGCTTATTGTTATTTTTTCGTGCTGCATAACACTGTCGTTAAAAAAGGTTGCAAATTTCTTTTTCATACCTATAGGCGAACAGCCGCCTCTAATATATCCCGTAAGAGATAAAAGGTCTTTTACGTGTATCATTTCAATACTTTTATTGCCCGTTTCCTTTGCCGCCTTTTTTAGGTCAATCTCCTTATCAACGGGTATACACATAACAATGGGGCCCGTTTTGTCGCCCTTTGCAACCAATGTTTTAAAAACCATATCGCACGGCAAACCCGCTTTATGCGCTATTGTCACCCCAGAAAGATCGTTATCGTCAACAGTATAGAATATCGGTGTGTATTCAATTTTTGCTTTGTCAAGCATTCTCATTGCATTTGTTTTAACTTGTTTTGACATTTGTATCATTCCTTGATTATTGTTTTTTTTAAATCGTGTATTACATCCGCAATTGCACTTTCATTATTTGAAACGGTAATTTTATCGGCAACATTTTTAACCGTGTCTATAGCATTTGATACCGCATACCCGATATCCGCTTCTTTAAGCATTGTAATATCGTTTTCAAAATCACCTACGCACACGGCACAGCGAGCCTTGTCACCCAAAAGCTGTTTAAGTTTTTTAACGCAAACGCCCTTACCGCTGTTGGGGTTTATTATCTCAAGCCCCTCGCGCCAGCTTCTGTTAAACGCACAAATATCCGAAAAATTATCTTCAATATATTTTTCGGCTTTAAGGCAGTTTTTTTCGTTGTCAAACACAAATACCGCTTTAAAAACATCTTCGTTTAAATTTTCTATGCGTTCATTATACCCAAACATTTTATGTTCGGTGCATGCGCGTGAAAGAATTAAATTGTTTGAAAATTTTTTTAAAAGCGCACAGCTCACGGTATTTATTGTTTTAATATCCATAGGGCACGAAAAAACCGACTTTTTATTAACCGTATCAAATATTGACGTCCCGTTAATTTGTATTACATAAGTATTTACCTTAAACGAGTCGGTAAAGTTGTCCAAATGTGTATATACGCGCCCCGTCGATACGGTAAAAAGACCGCCGTTTTGCTGAAAATATTTAATTGCCTGCGCATTTTCTTTGCTTATATTCCCAAAATCATCTACCAAAGTATGATCTATATCTGTACAAATCAAATATCCGTCAAAAATACTTCCGTTTTTCATTTTTATCTGTCCTTATTTGCTTAATTTTTCAATTTTATCCGCCATATTATCAAGTTCGGTACAGGTTATGTGTTCTATAAGTCCGCTGTCGGAGAGCGTTGCAATATCAGCATTTACGGGAAGTTTGGAAACCGTGTCAATATTAAGTCTTTTTGCAATATCGTCTATATGGCTTTCTCCGAAAATACTGTGTTTTTTATTGCAGTTGGGACATTCAAAATACGACATATTCTCTACTATTCCAAGTATGGGAATATTCATCATTTGCGCCATTTTAACAGCCTTTTCAACAATCATTTCAACAAGCTGCTGCGGACTTGTAACAATTATAATTCCGTCAACGGGAACAGACTGAAATACGGTAAGCGCAACGTCACCTGTTCCGGGTGGCATATCTATAAACATATAGTCTACATTATCCCATATAACGTCCGTCCAAAACTGCTTAACAGTACCCGAAATAACGGGACCTCTCCATACTACGGGGTCGGTATCGTTTTCAAGAAGCAAATTAATACTCATTGCCTGTATGCCCGTATCGGTTATTGCGGGAAAAATACCGTATTCGTTACCGCGCGCTTTTTCGGTAATACCGAATGCTTTTGGTATTGACGGCCCCGTAATATCTGCGTCAAGAACTGCCGTACGGTATCCCTTTCGGCTCATAAGCACGCTCATTGCCGATGTAACGGTTGACTTTCCCACTCCGCCTTTGCCGCTTACAACGGCTATAACTTTATTAATACTGCTCAAATCGTTCGGCTTTTCAATAAGACTTTCTTTTGTGCGTGAAGCACAGTCCTCGCCGCAGCTTGAGCAATCGTGTGTACATTGTTCACTCATCTTTTTATCTCTCCTTATAAAATTAACATATATTATTCCCATATATGTTTTGTGTTATTAAAATTGTATATCTTTTTTTAATGTTTGTCAAGAGTTGGGAGTATATTTTCGGCTTATATTAATTTTATAAAAGGTTTATAAAATTTTTTGTTTTAAATATTATTGCCTTAGGCAATGCGTGTTCGAGTCTCGTTTGCCTAGGCAATGCGTATTCGAGTCTCGTTTGCCTACCGCTTTTTTATTTTTATGCCGCTGTAATACTTTTTTAAAATTTCTTTGTAATTTTTCCCCTGTGACGCCATATAATTTGCACCATATTGGCTCATACCCACACCGTGTCCGTAACCGCGAACGGTAAATTTTACATTGCCGTCAACCGCGTCAATATCAAAGCAGGCCGAATTAAGCCCAAGCGCCGTGCGTATTTGCGTACCGCTGAATTTTTTGCCGCATATTTTTATTTCGCTTACGCTTTCTCCGTCGGAATATACAATATCCGAAATACTGAAACCATCGTCGGTAATATTTAGTTTTTGTTTTACTTCGTCTTTGCTCAATACTACGGTTGATTTGTATTTTGGGCTTAAATCGTCGCCGTCGCTTACCACGCTTTTAAGATACGGCACTTTATTACCCCATACATCTTCGGCATTTTGCGTTTTACCGCTGCTTGTTGAATGAAAAACCGCACTTATAGGTTTGCCGTTATACTCCATTATTAAACCTTTGGTGGAGTTTACCGCGTCGCTTATTTTTGATTTATATTTTTTATAATTTGCACCCCATTGCTTTTTAAGCGTTTCATCGAGCTTGTATGCCTGACAGTGTGCAAAGTCCGAACATACATCCGCGCCGTTTAAATGTGATGATGTGTCCTTTTTTTGATACATATACGTGCGCGCCGCAACCGCTTGTGCCTTTAATGCCTCCAAATTAAACTCCGCCGGCATTTCGGCGGCAACCACACCCTCTATATATTTTTCAACATATATTTTTACTGTTTTGCCGCTGTCTTTAACATATAATGTAACCGTGTTATCATCAGTGTTTTTATCTTTTATATTAAAGTGCACGGTTAGTATGGGAACCGCAACAAGAGAAAATATTAAAAACAAAACACAATAAATATACATTTTCATTTATATTAAATATCCCCTTTTTATAACATAATTACAGTTTTTTTGATTTTTGAGCTAAAAACTTGATTTAAACACAGCTTTGTGGTATAATTGATATTATTTTACAAAGGAGGATTAATATTATGGACACGGCAAATGTAATAAATCAGCTTACAAAACAAGCGTATTCATACTATAATATCCCCGTCAATACATACAGTTCGCCTAATTTAAAGCGCGGTTTGAGAAACCAGGACGGTACGGGTGTTTTGGCGGGCCTTACCGGAATTTGCGAAGTTCACGGATATATAATGAGCGAAGACGAAAAAATCGCCATACCGGGTGAACTTTCGTACCGCGGTTACTATATAAACGATTTAGCAAAAAATCCCGGAATAAATAAAAGATTTGGATTTGAAGAAACAGCATATCTTTTAATGTTTGGGGCACTGCCCACTCGCGGCCAGCTTGAAACTTTCTGCGAATTTTTGGCAGAAAACCGATACCTGCCCGAATATTTTGTTGAAGATATGATACTTAAAGCACCCAGCCGCAATATAATGAACAAAATGGCAAGAAGTGTTTTAACCTTATATTCGTACGACGAAAATCCCGATGCAACCGATATTGAAAACATTATGCGCCAATCGCTTATATTGCTTGCGCGTATGCCTATGATTGCGGTATACGGATACAGCGCAAAAAAACATCACTTCGACAAAAAATCGCTTATACTTCATCAGCCAAAAGCAGAGCTTTCAACAGCCGAAAATCTTTTGAGAATGTTGAGCTCACGCAAAGAGTTTACGCCTCTCGATGCCGAAATACTTGACCTGGCGCTTATGATTCACGCCGAACACGGCGGCGGCAACAACTCAACCTTTACCTGCCGCGTGCTTTCGTCTACAGGCACCGACACATACTCGGCAATAGGAGGTGCCATATGTTCGCTCAAAGGTCCCAAACACGGCGGTGCAAATATTGCCGTAACGGGAATGATAGACGATATTTGCGCAAATGTTGACGATATATCCAACGAAAAGCAAGTTCGCGATTATCTTATAAAAATATTAAACAAACAGGCATATGACCGCTCGGGACTTATATACGGTATGGGACACGCCGTATACACAACATCCGACCCGCGCGCCGTACTTTTAAAAGAAAAGGCACGGGTATTGAGTAAAGAACGCAATATGCAGGAAATGTTTAACCTATACGATACTATTGAGCGTATTGCCCCCAAAATTTTTGCCGAAGTAAAAGGCGATACTAAAGCTATATGCGCAAATGTTGATTTTTATTCGGGCTTTATATACAGAATGTTAAATATACCAGAGGATATGTTTACACCGCTGTTTGCAATAGCACGAACAGTTGGCTGGTGCGCACACAGAATGGAAGAGGTAATATCCGGCGGAAGAATAATACGCCCCGCATACAAAAGCATATGCAAAAAAACCAAAAAATATATACCCATAGATAACAGATAATATAAAACGGCAGTGCAAAAAAATGCACTGCCGTTTTATAGGCAATGTGGGTTTAACTCACTTTTGCCTTACATTATCCGTTTTTTTTACCGTTCCCCTTTGCGTTTTCAACCCTGTCACGGCTAATATATGTTTCGTATAATGTAGATAACGCATTAAAAAAATCTACGTTAATTATGCCGCTTGACGGAAGTCCGGATATATTTTGAACCGATTTAACCGACGATACTGATGATGTATCGTGAACACCGGTAACTTGCGGAGCCAATATATTGGCAAACACCTTTGACAGCGCATATAGCATTGCCTGAACAACAAACAAAAAATCACTTTGCTGACCGGGGTATATATCCTCGTTCGTTTCGGGATATACAAGAACGCAATTTGCGCCGGCAAAATATTCCGTAACAAACCTATCCGTTTCAACAAGTTTGTTCCAAGTATCAAAATTTACAACACCCGTAACGGGAAGCCCGAAATACTGTTGAAATTCTTTAACGGATTTTTCGGTTTGGCGCCCAAATATTCCGTCGGGTATAACGCTTGAAATATCTTTATAGTATCTCGATATGTTTCGCAGAAAAGTTTGAGTGCTTGCAACATCGTTACTGTTAGGTTTCACTTGTACCGCCCCCGTTCTCATCAAAATCCGAACTGCCGTAGTTTAAATTAACTGAATTAAAATTCTTGTCGCCAAAAATAATATTTCGTATTTGCGAATCGTACTGTCTTACGGTATCGTTGTTTTCTATACCCATAACGGCATTATACATAGCCTCCCACGTTTGCGGACCCACAACGCCTGTTTGCGGAAGTCCAAACTCACGCTGAAAAGCATTTACCGCATTAAGAGTTTTTTCCCCGAATATTCCGTCATAGTCAACAAAGGGTATTGTATCGTAATATTGGCTTAATACTCCCAAAAAATATTGAAGTATTCTTACTTTATCGCCTTGATCGCCTATTCTTAACAAATCTGATGCCTCAAAACTTGTACCGAGCAGTAAATCGCCCTCCGAATCAAGCTCGGCAAGTTTGTTTATTCCCACATACAAATACAAAAGCCTGTTCCACGTTGCCTCGCCTACAATGCCGTCGGGAACGAGATTAAATATCGATTGCATTTGCTTTACCGCATTCTCAGTTGACTCGCCAAAAATACCGTCAACCGTAAGTGTGGGAATTGACGGATAATTTATACTTACATCATTTAATTGAGTTTGAAGTACCGCAACGCTTGTTCCGCGGTCGCCGAGCCGCAAAGGCGTTCCGGGATACTGTGAATTTATTTCCGAAATTGGCGCATTATTTACAATTTCAATGTTATTACCGTAATAATACTTTAGTATTTCAAACGCCGTATACCCGTTTTGCGCAAGCTCCTGACTGCCCCACTGTGACAGCCCCCTGCACGTTACGGTTGTGCCGTTGCAATATTTAGCCGCAAGCGGTTCAATATTTCCTATACGCCGTATATACGATGTAAAAATACGGTCCACAATTCGGTCTATATTTTCAAAAATATTTCTTCCGTCTATATATTTTTGGTCGTATGCCGTTGACGACGTTATATTAAAATCATATCCTCTGCTTGTATAAAACTCTGTATACACACGGTTAAGCGCAAAAGAAATCTGTGCAAGTATATTTGCTACAATTGCATCTTCTCTCCAAGTTGGATATACTTCGCTTGACGCAACGTTTTTTATGTAATCGGGAAATGTTACCGTTACATTTGCCGCGTTTGCATCCGGTGCTCCCAAATGCACCGTTATGTACTGCGGCACATATGGTATAATAGGACTTACCGCCATAATACCCCTCCCCCATTAAAGCGGCTGCGGAGTAACAAAGTACTCGTTTAGACGCATATTATATTCCGAATTTTGTGGCAGCGGAACAAGCTCCGCGTTTTGAATTGTTGTTTCGCCGTCAAAAATCTGCGCGTCTTGTATGTAATATGTATAATACCCCGGGTGACTTATACGTATATTTACCGATGCAAACGGATTAGAACCTCTGTTTTGCGGGCTTTCGCTTAATGTTTTTTTAGGTGCCTCTATTTGTATGGGCGCCGTTCTTCCGTCCTTGTTTGTAACTCTTGCGCCGAGCACCGACTCCATATCAGGTGTTTCCACCGTAACCGTTGCACCCGATAT
>USKN01000032.1 GCA_900555295.1 uncultured Eubacteriales bacterium | reverse complement strand
ACATAACACCAACACTCCATTCACTTTTATTTTTTGCCTGCCTTTTTTATATAGACTATTACATTATATAATGTTTTAGTCTATATGTCAACATCTAATGTATATTAAAATATATTATGTAAACATTAGATAATTTAAAGGAGTGTTATACATTGCTTAAATTGAATGCAAAGGAACTTTTAAAAAGAAGAGGAAAAACCAAATATTGGCTGTACAAACAAATGGGTATGAGCTACCAAAATTTTAACAAAATGATTAATAATGAGACGAAATCTATCAAGTACGATAATCTTGAAGCAATGTGCTATATATTTGACTGTAAAATAGACGAACTGCTTATATTTGATAATGAAAAGTAAACTTTAAATAATTGCGGTACATAACCGCCAAAATAAGTTGAATAAGTTAAATAAGTTAAATAATTAATTTATTTTTTACAAACTTTTACTGCCGCAATACCAAACACAAACACAATAACCGACGTTATCCAAACAGGCACCACAATATCCGTTGGGTCGGCCGCGCCGCAGCTGCGCCGTATTGCAATAAGAGTTGACGGTATAAGCTGTATACTTGCCGAATTTATAACAGTAAGCATACACATATCGTCACTTGCACGCTTGCCTTTTTTTGATTGACTGCTGCCTGTATTTTCTTTATCGAGCATTTGCATAGCCTTTATTCCCAAAGGAGTTGCGGCATTTGAAAGGCCTAATATATTGGCCGTCATATTAAGCGCGATTGCGCGGTGCGTTTGCTTATTTTTTGTATCAAAAAGCGCCCTTGTAACGGGCATAAGGAGTTTTGCAAACAAATCGGATAAACCCGATTTTTCGCACACCGACATTATCCCCGTCCAGAGCGCCATTATTCCGCCTATTGTAAATGTAAATTCAACCGCTTTTTGCGCGCCGTCGAGCATTGCCGCCGTTGTTTGAGCAACATTGCCCGTAAAAAGCGCGCATATTACCGATAAAATAATCATTGCACACCATATAATATTAAGCATAAATTATATCACCCGTATATTTATATGATTGCGTTTGTGTTTTTATTTCAATTCCACTACCGTAACGCCTGCGTCGCCCTCGCCGAACACACCCAAACGATACGATTTAACATACGGCAGCCGTTTTAAATAATCGTGTATACCGCGTCTTAACATTCCCGTTCCTTTGCCGTGTATTATACGCACCTGACCGAGTGACGATAAAACAGCGTCGTCCAAAAATTTGTCTATTTCCATAACGGCCTCGTCCACCGTTTGTCCGCGTACATCAAGTTCGGACGATAAACTCATTGTTTTTACAATGCCATCGCTCCTTGATGCCGCCGACGCTCTGCCTTTGAGTCCGTTTGTGCTTTTTTGGGTTTTAACACTACCGTCCTCAACAAGTCTGATATCAGATATATTGGTCTTGATTTTCATAATACCTGCTTTAACGGTTAAGTCACCGTTTTTATCGGGCAGGGTTACAACAACACCCTTTTGCCCGAATTTTACTATTTCAACATCGTCACCGAGTTTAACAGACTTTGGTGCGACAAACTCGGATTTTGCCTTAAACATATTTTCGGCAAGACGTGCGCTGTTTGTTTGCTTTTTACTGTTAAGCTTTTGGCGTGCACGCTCTGCGGCACGGTTTGCCTCTTTTGCGTCCTTTAATTTTTGTGCGTCGCGCATTTCTTTTATAATAGAGTCGGCATCGGTTTTGGCATTGTCCAATATTTCTTTTGCCTCCATACGGGCACGCTCTATTATGCGGTCGGTCTTTTCACGCATAAGGCGATTGGTGTTTGCGGTATCCGCCTTTAATTTTTCCGCGCTTTGGCGGTAGCTTTCGGCTTTTTCGCGCTCTTTTTGCATTTCAATACGCGTCTTTTCAAGTTCCGACAGTATATCCTCAAACTTTATATTTTCGGCTGTTATATGATTTTGTGCGTTTTGTATTATCTCGTCCGACAGTCCCAAACGCTTTGAAATGGCAAACGCATTACTTTTGCCCGGCACGCCTATTAAAAGCCTGTATGTGGGCGCAAGCGTTTCAACATTAAATTCACAGCTTCCGTTTTCTACCCTGTCGGTTGTGAGTGCGTACATTTTAAGTTCGCTGTAATGCGTTGTGGCAAGTGTTTTTGCACCGAGAGAACGTACCTTTTCGAGTATACTTACGGCAAGCGATGCACCCTCCACGGGGTCTGTGCCGGCACCGAGTTCATCAAACAGGCACAGCGAATTACCGCTTGTTTTTTCAAGTTCGTTTAATATACTTACTATATTTACCATATGCGCCGAAAACGTTGACAGGCTTTGCTCTATGCTTTGCTCATCTCCTATATCGGCAAACACGTTTTCAAAAACCGATATATGCGAATTTTCCTGCGCCGGTATATGAAGTCCCGATTGCGCCATAAGGGTAAAAAGCCCAACTGTTTTAAGCACAACCGTTTTACCGCCCGTATTGGGTCCCGTAATTACAAGGGTGTCAAAATCTTTGCCCACCGTTATATCGGTAGGTACCGTTTTATTTGGGTCAAGCAGCGGATGGCGCGCTTTATTTATGCACACATATCCCGTATCGTTTAATATGGGGCGGTATGCGTCATAGCGCAGTGAAAATTTTGCACGTGCAAAAATTAAATCCAGCTCGCATATAACACCATATGTCATTTCTATAAGCTTTGATACATCGGCGGTACGCTGTGAAAGCTTCGCCAAAATTCTTTCAATTTCTTCTTTTTCTTTTCCGCGCATTTCGCGGATTTCGTTATTTGCGTCTATAACCTGCACAGGCTCAATAAACAGCGTTGCGCCCGTTGCGGATGTATCGTGCACTATACCGCGCACCTCGCTTTTATACTCCGACTTTACGGGTACAACCTGTCTGTCTCCCCTCATTGTAACAATAGGTTCCTGCAAATATTTTGATTTTGAACCCGATATAAAAGAATGCAGAATATCTTTAACTTTATTTTCGCAATTTTTTATTTTACGTCTGATATCATATAGTTCGGGCGACGCGTCGTCTGATATCGTTTCGCTGTCGATTATGCACCTGAATATTTCGTTTTCAAACGGTTTATCGGCATAAAGTGCCTCAAAATGCTCATAAAGTGCGTCACACTCAATATCGTCGGGATATGTTTTTAAAACCCGCGACGTTTTTAATAAATTTGCAACTGCCAACAGCTCTCCCGGTGACAGTATCCCCTGCATTTCGGCGCGTTTTACAATGGGTTTTATGCTTTCGGTAAAGTATACGGGTATATGCCCTTTTTTTGTAATAAGCAAAAGTGCCTGTGCCGTTTCGTTTTGCATTATATTAACTTTTTTTATATTGCGGCAAATTTCGGCTTTTAGGATTTTTAATTTTGTATCCTCAAGCACCGCCTGATGTGCCACTCTTTCAAGCACTTTATCAAGTTCCAATGTTTTAATTACTTTACTGTTCATATTAAAATCAACCTTTAAAAAAATGTAATCTGATTGCTCTCGGGCAAGCCTTTAAACATTCCCTGCCCTCTCATAATTTCAACTATCGTTTTTGTAACTTTGGCACGGTTTCTAAAGTCTTCAACCGACGAAAACTCCTGTGCCTCACGTGCAGCAACAATACTCTTTGCCGCATTTGTTCCAAGCCCCGCTATAGCGTTAAGCGGCGGACGTATACCCTCATCGGTGGGCAAAAACTTAAACGAATGTGATTTATACAAATCAATCGGTAAAAATTTAAGTCCGCGGGCGTACATTTCGTTTACAACTTCAAGTACCGTTATCATACCTTTTTCTTTATCGCTCGCCTGTTTGTCGCGGTCTTTTGCAACAAGCATTTTTGTTATTTCAAGCGCGTGGTCTTTGCCCTGCGCCATACATTCCGCGTCAAACTCGTCGGCACGCACGGTAAAGTATGTGCAGTAAAATGCCATTGGATAATGCACTTTAAAATACGCTATACGGTATGCCATTGTAACATATGCAACGGCATGCGCTTTGGGGAACATATACTTTATTTTTTTACACGATTCAATGTACCACTCGGGAACATTATGTTCGCGCATTGCTTCTTCGTCTTCGGGTTTTAACCCTTTACCTTTACGCACACTCTCCATTATTTTAAACGACTGCGATTTATCCATATCGTGATGAATTAAATACATCATAATATCGTCACGCGTACAAATTGCCTCCGAAAGGGTTGCTTTGCCCTCGGCTATAACGGTTTGCGCATTGTTGAGCCATACGTCGGTACCGTGCGAAAGACCCGATATACGCACAAGCTCTGAAAATGTTGTAGGTTTGGTATCAACAAGCATTTGGCGTACAAATTTTGTACCAAACTCGGGTATTGCATACGTACCTACGGGCGAATTAATTTCTTCGGGTGTAACCTTTAAAGCGTCGGTATTTAAAAACAGGCTCATAGTTTCGCTGTCGCCAAACGGTATATCGTGCGCTTTAATACCTGTTATATCTTCAAGCATACGAATTACCGTCGGATCATCGTGACCGAGTATATCAAGCTTTAACAGGTTTTTATCTATTTTGTGATAATCATAGTGAAGTGTTATGATATCAGAACCCGTATCATCCGCCGGGTGCTGAATAGGTGAAAACTCGTGTACATCGCGGTTTTTGGGTACAACTATAATACCGCCGGGGTGCTGACCCGTTGTACGGCGCACACCCGTTATACCGCGCAAAAGTTTTTCCGCCTGTGCGTTTGTAATATGCATTGAATGTTGTTCAAAATATTTCATAACATATCCGTAAGCGGTTTTTTCGGCAACGGTTGCAATTGTACCGGCACGGAATACGTGTCCCGCGCCAAACAGTTCTTCAATATATTTATGCGCTACCGGCTGATAATCGCCCGAAAAGTTTAAGTCGATATCAGGCTCTTTATCACCTTTAAATCCAAGGAATGTTTGAAACGGTATTTCGTGGCCGTCTTTATTCATAACCGTACCGCACTTTGGGCAGGCTTTATCGGGCATATCGTAGCCGCAGCCTACAGATCCGTCCTCTATAAACTCACTGTGGCGGCAATTGGGGCATACATAGTGCGGAGGAAGTGAATTAACCTCTGTTATACCGCTCATATATGCCACAAGCGACGAACCTACCGAACCTCTCGAACCTACCAAATAACCGTCGCTGTTTGATTTATGCACAAGTTTTTGCGCTATAATGTAAAGCACCGAGTAGCCGTTGCTTATAATCGAGTTAAGCTCAATGTCTATTCTGTCTTTTACTATTTCGGGCAAATCGTCGCCGTAAATGCTTTTTGCCTTTTCGTAGGTAAGCTCTCTTAAAAGTTCGTCCGAACCCGGTATTTCGGGCGGTGCTTTTTCGTCGGGTACAGGCTGAACGTAATCTATCATATCAGCTATTTTGTTTGGGTTTTCTATTACCACTTCACGTGCAAGGTCCTCGCCCAAATAATCAAACTCCGCAAGCATTTCGTCCGTTGTTCTGAAAAACAGCGGCGGCTGTGTGTCGGCGTCGTTATAGCCCTGCCCGAATTGCAAAATACGTCTGAATATTTCGTCCTCGGGGTTTAAAAAATGCACGTCGCACGTTGCAACGGTTAATTTATTGTAACGTCTGCCCAAGTCTATTATTTGCTTATTTATGTATTTTAAATCATCTGTACTCTCAACTTTGCCGTCACGCAATAAAAAGCTGTTATTGCCGAGAGGCTGAATTTCGAGATAATCGTAAAAATTAACTATTTCGTTTATTTTTGCGTAATCCATATTATACGGATTTTCAAGTATTGCCTTGTATAGCTCGCCCGCCTCACAGGCAGAACCTACTATAAGTCCGCCGCGGTATTTTTGTATAAGACTTTTGGGCGCACGCGGTTTTTTATAAAAATAATCAAGATGCGAACGCGAAATAATATTATACAAATTACGCATACCCTCCTGCGATTTTACAAGCAATATTGCGTGGTATGTTTTAAGCGTGCGTATATCCACATCATCGGCAAGCGCCGTATTGATTTGCGAAATATCGCTTACCTCTTTTTGCTCGAGCAGTTTTAAAAGCTCAATAAACACCTGTCCCGTTGCAAGCGCGTCATCACACGCACGGTGATGATTTTCAAGCTTAATTTTAAAGTGCTTTGTAAGCGTATCGAGCTTATGATTTTTAATATCCTTTACAAGTGTGCGCGCAAGCGACAAAGTATCCAAAAACGTAAAGTTAAACTCCATACCGTTTTGCTGTGCCGCCTCTTTTATAAACGACGTATCAAAATTTGCGTTATGAGCCACAAGAACAGCATTGCCTATAAATTCATAAAATTTGGGCAATATTTCGGATATTGTGGGTTTATCGCACACCATATCGTCGGTTATACCCGTAAGTTCACGTATTTTATACGGTATTTCTCTTTCGGGGTTTACAAGCTCGTTAAAAGAATCGCAAATTTTACCGTCTTTTATTTTAACCGCACCTATTTCGGTTATTTTTTCCTTTGCGGGCGAAAGTCCTGTTGTTTCAATATCAAACACAACAAATTCGCCGCCGAGCGGCATACTCTGCGTGCCCGTTACTATACTTACGCTGTCGTTTACCAAATAACATTCAACACCGTACAGTATTTTTATATCTTTGCCGCCGCCCGAGGCGCTGTATGCGTCGGGGAATGCCTGCACAACTCCGTGGTCGGTTACGGCAACAGCTTTATGCCCCCAGCTTATGGCGGTCTTTACAAGTTTTTTAACGTCCGTCATTGCGTCAAGGTTAGACATTGATGTGTGCATATGCAGTTCAACGCGCTTTTCTTTTGCGTTATCCTGTCTGCCTTTGGGTGCGCGTCCGCGCGATATATCGTTTATCATAAGCACGTTTTCTTTTGCAAAAGTATCGTATTGCATACGTCCCTTTACAACAACGTACTTACCCTCTTTAAATTCGCCTTTTATTTCTTCAAATTTTTCGGGTGCAACAAATGTTTTGCAAACATATGCGTCGGTCGGGTCCGAAATATCAAAGGTTACCAATATTTTACCGCTTTTAAGCTCTCGCGTATCGCTTTTTATAATTTCTCCGCCCGTTACAACAAATCGGCTGTCCTCCGCTATATCTGCAATCGATACGGGCTGTTCTTTTATGGGTCTGCCAAGTATTACGGAGCTGTCGGGGTCAACCGCTGCCGCCTCCGCTTTTTTGGGTTCGTCCTTTTTTTCGGGCGGTGCGGTAATTACAGGCAAACTCGACAGAGTTTCGCGGTGCATTTTTTCTATATCCTCACCCGTTAAATCGTCACAAAATTCCACCTCAACGTTTATACCCGTCTGCAAATTAACAAGTTTTTTTATAACCGCGTCGCATTTGAGCTGTTTAAGCATTACCGTTCCGTATTTGCAATGTATTGTAAGCGTTTTGCCGTCAAAGTCTGCAGTACTGTCCAAAAACAAATGGCGCACACCTTTTACAACCTCATTTACATAAAAAACGAGGTTGCCGTAATATTCGCTTACACCCAAATCTTCTAAAGTTACGTCTATATATTTAACTTTTAAAATAAATTCGTTTAAGCTGTATTTATCTTTTATATACTGTTTAAATTTTTCTATAACGCCGTAATTTATAAGGCTGTCGGACGCTATTGTAACCGTCATTTTTCTGTCGCTTGCCGAGGCTTTTGTGTCGTAAATTACGGCATTTTTAAGCTCATCGGGAACAGATGCGCCCGTAAATACATTTTCAAGTTTTATATTAGTGGGTGACATTTGTTTTTAACCTTCCATATTTTCTATTTCATACACAAGAGCGTCAAAAAGCTCACTCTCGCTTACCTTTTTAAACGGCTTGCCTTTTTTAAATATAAGTCCCTCGCCGCATCCGCCGGCAATGCCTATATCCGCTTCTCTTGCCTCGCCGGGACCGTTTACCGCACAGCCCATAACCGCAACGGTAATATTTTTGTTTATGCCCGAAAGATAATTTTCCACCTTTTGCGCAAGCGGTATAAGATTAATGTTTGTGCGTGCGCAAGTGGGACAGGATATAAACCTTGCTCCGCTTTGTTTAAGCCCGAGCGCTTTTAATATTTCTTTGGCAACGATTACCTCTTTTATGGGGTCGTCGGTAAGCGATACTCTTATTGTATCGCCTATGCCGTCGCACAAAAGCGCGCCCAATCCCACGGCGGATTTTACCGTGCCTCCCAAAAATGTGCCTGCCTCGGTAACTCCCAAATGCAGCGGGTAATCAAAAGTTTTGCTCATAAGCCTGTATGCGTCTATTGTCATTTTAACATCGGACGATTTAAGCGATACAACAATATCGTCAAAGCCGTATTTATTTAAAATGTCAATATGTTTTTTTGCGCTTTCAACCATACCCTCGGCGCAGGGTTTTTGATATTTTTGCAAAATATCTTTTTCAATCGAGCCGCTGTTTACGCCTATTCTTATGGGTATGTTTCTTTCTTTTGCGCAGGACACAACCGCCCTTATGCCATCTTCCGAACCAATATTGCCCGGGTTTATGCGCACTTTATCCACACCGTTTTGCATTGCCGTTACCGCCAGGCGGTAGTCAAAATGTATATCGGCAACAAGCGGAATATGAATTTTTTTCTTAATTGCACTTATCGCAAGAGCGCTTTCTTCATTGGGTACGGCAACGCGTATTATATCGCACCCTGCGTCTTCAAGCTTTAAAATCTGCTCAACTGTCGAGTTTACGTCATATGTGCGCGTGTTGCACATTGACTGTATTAAAACAGGGTTACCTCCGCCTATTTTTTTGTTACCTGCAGTTATACACTTTGTCATTTTGGGTTACCTCTTAAAATCTAAAATCACGTTTACCGTCTTTTATGTTTTCTATATACTGTTTTGCAATGTTTCGTACATTTTCTTTGGGTATGTTTTCAAGCTCGGCTTTAATAAGTTTATCGCCTATTTTTTTGGTTTCGTCGCTTGCATAATCCTCCAAAAATTCTTTTAATGTCATAAGCGCATTGGGGTGACAGCAATTTTGTATCTGTCCGCTTTTGCAAAGTGACATAAATCTGTCGCCCGTTCTGCCCTCTCTGTAACAGGCAGTGCAAAAACTCGGAATATAACCTAACTCCATCAGCCACCTTACAACTTCGTCAAGCGTCCGCCTATCCGATACGTCAAACTGTTCGGTATCTGTGGGGCGTTCTTCCTCGGTATAGCCGCCAACGCTTGTACGTGAGGCACCGCTTATTTGCGATACGCCCAAACGAATTACTTTTTCGCGTACTTTTTGGCTCTCACGCGTTGAAATAATCATACCCGTATACGGTACGGTAATTCTTATAATTGCGCATATTTTTGCAAATATATCGTCGGATATTCCGTTGTCAAACGTTTCGGGGTCAATATCGTCGGCGCGTTTTACTCTGGGTACGCTTATTGTGTGCGGGCCTACTCCGTGCACCGCCTCAAGATGCTCGGCGTGCATTATAAGTGCGCACAGCTCGTATTTATACATTTCAAGACCAAACAGCACTCCGAGTCCCACATCATCTATACCGCCCTGCATAGCTCTGTCCATAGCCTCGGTATGGTATGCATAATTGTGTTTCGGACCTGTCGGGTGCAGCTTTTCGTAACTTTCTTTGTGATATGTTTCCTGAAACAAAATATATGTGCCTATTCCCGCATCGTGAAGTTTTTTGTAATTTTCTACTGTTGTTGCGGCAATATTTACGTTTACTCTGCGTATTGCGCCGTTTTTATGTTTTATTGAATAAATGGTTTTTATGCAGTCCAATATATATTCAATAGGGTTATTTACGGGGTCTTCGCCCGCCTCTATTGCCAAACGTTTATGCCCCATATCCTGGAGTGCCACAACTTCTGCGGCAACTTCCTCCTGCGTAAGTTTTTTACGCGGAATATGTTTGTTTTGATTGTGATACGGGCAGTAAACACAGCCGTTTACACAATAGTTTGATAAATAAAGAGGGGCAAACATAACTATTCTGTTGCCGTAAAAATCTTTTTTTATTTGTTCGGCAAGGTCGTACATTTCGCTTATCTTTGCCTCGTCGGTACAGGCAAGCAGCACCGCCGCTTCGCCGTGAGTTATGCCCTTTCTTTTGCGTGCTTTTTCTAAAATACTGTCTACAAGAGGAATGTTATTTTTGTTTTCCTCCGCGTATTTTAAGCATTTTTCAACTTCTTCGTGGCAAATAAATTCTTCTGCCTTTAATGATTTTGGATTGTACATTATTTTTTTATCTCCTTTTCTCGGTCAGACAAATACTTTCCAGTAAAATTGTATATAATAATTTTAACACACATTCACCGTTAATACAAGTACCAAAATGAGCAATTGTTCATTATTCGTTTAATTTAACAACGGTATTTTATATGTAATATCTAAAATTTAACGACGTATATTGACATATTGCGCTATTAAGGGTATAATTTAATTAAATGAGGCAATTTATGCCTACAGAGGAGGAATTTTATAATGTTAGTATCTGCAAAAGAAATGCTTGTTAAAGCAAAACAGGGTAAATATGCGGTAGGTCAGTTTAATATTAATAACCTTGAATGGACAAAGGCTATTTTACTTACTGCCGAAGAACTTAAATCGCCTGTAATTTTGGGTGTGTCGGAAGGCGCAGGCAAATATATGGCAGGTTATAAAACCGTTGTGGGAATGGTAAACGGTATGTTAAACGAACTCGATATTTCGGTACCGGTAGCACTTCATCTCGACCACGGCAGTTATGAACACGCATTTAAAGTAATCGACGCAGGTTTTTCATCGGTAATGTTTGACGGTTCGCATTACGGTATAGAAGAAAATATTGAAAAAACAAAAGAAATTATTAAATACGCTCACGGCAAAGGCTTGTCGGTAGAGGCAGAGGTTGGCTCAATCGGCGGTGAAGAGGACGGCGTAATAGGCGGCGGCGAGGTTGCCGACCCCAACGAATGTAAAATGATTGCCGACCTCGGTGTGGATATGCTTGCCGCAGGTATAGGCAACATTCACGGCAAATACCCCGCAAATTGGGCAGGACTCCGTTTTGACGTACTCGAAAAAATAAGCGAAATCACCAATCCTATGCCGCTTGTACTTCACGGCGGAACTGGTATTCCGGCAGATATGATTAAAAAAGCAATCAGCCTCGGCGTATCAAAAATCAACGTAAATACCGAGTGCCAGCTTGCATTTGCCGAAGCTACAAGAAAATACGTTGAAGCAGGAAAAGACTTGGAGGGCAAAGGCTTTGACCCGCGTAAACTTCTTGCTCCGGGATTTGACGCTATTAAAGCAACGGTTAAAGAAAAAATGGAACTTTTCGGTTCAATAAACAAAGCGTAATAAATAAAGCGCAATATATAAACAAGCAGAAAAAGGGCAGCGTAAATTTTTTACACTGCCTTTTTTAGGCAAGAGGGAGTCGAACTCACATTGGTTTAACACAGAAATTTTCGCTGTTATTGCGTCAAACACCTTGAAAATACGACAGTATTCCCTGCGGTGTTTTTCTTATAACAACAAAAATCTCTTATGTTAAACTGCTCGCACCCGCCACCGAGATGTTTTTTGCAAGATTTTAGTGCGGCAGGGTGCAGGCGGGCTGTCGCCCGTCAAAACCGACAAGCTGAAAGATTGTGAAAAACATCCGGTGTTGGGCAATGCGTGTTCAACTCCCTCTTGCCTAAACCGCAGGGCGGTGTGCGGTACAGAGTTTACTTGAATTTTAAATTTTAAGAAAGGTGTGTGTTATGTGTCGGTTGAAGCTTTAAAAAAATCAAAAACAATGTCGCTTTATCAAAAAAACGGTGTTGTGTATTTAAAATTTAATATTCTTAATAATTACCCGTTTGTAAATCACGCGGTATCCACACGCATAGGCGGTGTGTCGGAGGGTGACGCATTAAAATATCTTAACCTCGGCTTTAAAACAGATGACGACCCTCACAACGTGCGTGAAAATTACAAAAGATTTTGCGCCGCCGCGGGGTTTAACGCAGAAAGGCTTGTGTTTGCCAAGCAAACGCACAGCGCAAATTACCGTATAACGGGCGAAAACGATTTGGGAAAAGGGATTTTTTGCGAACGTGATTATACCGATGTTGACGCGCTTATAACAAATAAGCAAAATATAGGTCTTGTAATTCATACCGCCGATTGCGTACCCGTATCGTTTACCGATATTAAAAACAGGGTAATCGCAAATGCGCATTGCGGCTGGCGCGGTACCTATGAACAGCTCGCGCAAAATACGCTTGACGGTATGACCAAAAATTACGGAACACGTCCCGAAAATGTTGTTGTAACAATTGGTCCGTGCATATGCGCCGAATGTTATGAAGTGTCGCAGGAATTATATAACGATTTTTACGATAGATTTGGGTTTGATGATTTTATAACAAAAAGAAATGATAAATATTATCTTGATTTGCCAAACATAAATAAGCAAATATTAATTAATGCGGGTATTCCCGCGCAAAACATTGCGGTAAGCGATTTATGCACAAAGTGCCTTTGCGACGTATTGTATTCACATAGGGGACTCGGTGCAAAAAGAGGATTGCTGTCGTCGGTAATATGTATGAGTGAATGAACAATGCATAATGCATAATTTATAATTCATAATGCATAGTAGGGGCGACCCTGCGTGGTCGCCCGTCTGATGAGGTGAAAAACAATTAGAAATTTATAATTAATAATTCATAATTAATATAAATCAGTTTAAAGGTGACATAGCCGCCGTTTTTACACTGTTTTAAGTCTTGACTAAATCGGCAAAAGCCGACATATAATATTATATACTGTTTTGTGAATTTTGCCAATATTTTTTAAAAATAC